>NZ_JBFRUJ010000039.1:0-127210 GCF_041474575.1 Vibrio sp. 10N.222.51.C5 | reverse complement strand
GGGTTCATGGGGCGGATACCGAGTGTCATAGGGAATCTCTCGAAAGTATTATAAGCACCCAAACAAAAGCGCCATTCCTACAGTAGGAATGGCGCTTCTTTTATATACGAGTTAAAAACGTTTAGTTAAAGAAACCTTTCAATAAACCATCAACTGCTTCTTTAGTTTTCTCGTCTTTGATCTTGTCCGTTAGCTTGTTCACACCACGGTCAATTTCTTTCTGTGCTTTCTGTTTCAATACGTCATCAAAAACAAGTGCAAATTTCGGGGCTGCCCACTGACCAGTTACCTTAATTGGGATAGTCACATCTTTCAGGTCGTCGATGCTCTTACCGCCCTGACCTTCAAGTGAACCCACAATTGATGTACGCACAAGGAAGTCGACCGTTTCATTGATGAAGTTTGCTTTACCTTGACCTGTCACACGTAACAGTGGCGACTGTGCTGATAAGTCGTTAGTTGAAACCCAACCTTTATCCACTTTCAGCGTCGCTTTCATTGCACTGAAGTCCGTTTTTTGAGCTTCATTTGTGCTTTCAACTTTCTCGCCCTTGATCTTAGCGTAGTTTTCTCGAATCAGTTGAGCTACGTTGATGCCGTTAACTGCACCATCTTCAAAGTTAATCGCGATAGTACCGACTAGGTTTTTCTTGATACCCGTCGGAGTTAGACTCTTACCTTTCACGTTGACATCAATATTACCGGTACCTTCCAGCATATCGTTATCTGCAACATCAACCAGTAACGGTTGTACTTTCACGCCTTTGATTTTCTTCTTAGCCGTGTAAGTCGCTGGTGTTTTACGAGCGTCTAACTTTGCAGTAGCAGAAATAGAACCTTGGTAAAGATTCGAGGTGAATGAGGTTAGCTCTGCGATACCACGGTTAACCGAAAATGCGGTTTTAACATTCTGCATCTTCGCGTTGTTCGCCTTGAACTTATCAATCGTGATGTCACCTTTCACGTCTAACGTTTTCAGAGCCGACAGATCAGGTTCCACTTCTTTAGCTGGATCTGAACTACCAGAACTTGACGTTGAACCACCAGCAGAACCAGAAGGCGCTGTGCTCGCTGTTTCTGTTGTATTGCCTAAGCCTAAGAATTCATCTAAATCAATATTCGGGCTATGAAGAGAGAAACGAACCTTTGGTATTTCAGATAGGATTACGTCTGCTTTACCGTCTAATGCAATAGCGTTAGCTTGTAGCTTCTCTAACACAAAGCTCAGGTGGCTCTTGTTAAGATCGAAGCTTAAGTCAGACAGCATGTCGACTTTCATTGGAGACTGAGGAAGCGTGTCGCCTTTGAATGTTGAGTCTAACGTTAACTTGTTCAGCGTTACTTTTGAAATCGCGCTATCAACAGTAAGTTCACCGCCACCTTTAAGATCAAGGTCAAGGCCAGCTGCATTACCGATTACAGCGTAAGTCAGTTGGTTTACCTTATCGAACTCAAACGTATTCAAGCCAATTTTTGCTGACTCAATCGACGTCGCTGGATCATTGAACTTAGCGTTTAAGTCGATATTACGAAGTGCGTAACTTGCAAAGCCTTCAGCTAATTTGAATTCTGCACTGCCTTGTGCAGAGAACTTCTGTTGATTGTTCTCACCAGAAGCCGCAAATGTCGCGGTTGTCCATGTATCAACGGCAAACTCAGAAAGATTCAAAGACACATCGTATAGCTTAGTGAATGAACCCGCTTGCTTGTCGTCCATTTCAAACAATGCGTTTGATACAGTTACGCCTGCAAGGTTGATCGTCCAACCCGATGCGTCTGTGGTAGTTTGCTCTTGAGGGGCAGGCGCTGATTCAGAACTTGTGCCTGCTGCAGGCTCAGATTCTTGAGGCGCTGACGCTTGCGTTAGTGCATCAATGTTCTTGCGACCATCTTTAAGCGTTTCTAAATAGAATTCTGCACCATCTAGAGTAATGTTGCCGATCTCTAGTTGGTTGCTAAATAGCGGAGTAACCGAAACGTCAACGCCAACGGTATCAACCTTAAATAGGTTAGGTTGCGTAAAACCTTCAGGGTTGCGTAATTCAGTTTGACCAAGTTCAAAGCCAATGGATGGGAAGAATTGCCAGCTGATATCACCCTCGATCACTAGCTCTAGGCCTGTGTGTTTTTGGGCTTGTTCGACAATTAATGGCTTAAATTGGTTGGGATTCACTAACAGCACTAGTGCCAGAATTGCTGCAACGACAACAAACACTGGTACAGCTATGAAAATGAGTAGTTTCTTCATCCGCATATTCCTTGCTTAGATTCCAAAAGAAAGTGGCACTATAAAAGTGCCACTGATTCGGTAAAAAATAAAGCTAAGTGAGTCACTTAGGCAAAATTTTATTCGATTAAGACTTCAACAACTTCGCAATGTGCGCTTTTAGCACATCAATCGCAATACGGTTTTTACCACCACGAGGAACGATGATGTCTGCATGTTGTTTTGAAGGCTCGATAAACTGCATGAACATTGGACGTACTGTTTCTTGGTATTGCTTAAGTACAGTGTCCATTGTACGACCACGCTCTTCTACATCACGCTTAACACGGCGTAATAGACAGATGTCTAATGGTGTATCCATAAACACACTTGCGTGCATTAGTTTACGAAGACGCGGGTCTGTTAGAAGCAGAATACCCTCTAAAATGATCACTTTCTTTGGAGTAAGTGTAGTCGTTTCAGAAGTACGTGTGTGCTCTGTGTAGCTGTATTCAGGAACTTCTACGGCGTTGCCACTCATTAGCTGCTGTAGATGTTCACATAAAAGATCATGATCTAGTGCATTTGGGTGATCGTAGTTAGTTTTAACACGCTCTTCCATACTCAAGTGGCTTTGGTCGCTGTAATAGCAATCTTCCGTGATAACACCAATTTGATGGTCGCCTACTTTTTCGCGCAATTCATTATAAATTGTACTAGCAATCAGACTTTTTCCTGAAGCTGAAGCGCCAGCGATACCTACGATGACACATTGATTATTATCAGACATTAATTTTGCACCCGATATGGTTTGGTGGTGGGAAGAGATAAACCGCCTGATTATAGGGGCTAAAGCACATAGATTCTAGTCGCCATTTTAGCTAATTGCAGTCAAATTGATGATATCAATGCATTTAATGAATGCAATCGTTTGCTTTCAAATAACTTGCCTACAACTATTTGCACAACCCCAATGGCTATCAGCCTAAATCCAACCGCTATTTATCTAATCCAACATGATTAACACAACTTTTTGATTATCTTTCGCTATTCAACCAAAGAAAAGTTAATCGCTTCTGGTCTCGCCTTGCCGGTCCAGAACATCTTCGCAGCCACATTCTCTGCAAGCTCTAAGTAGTGACGTGTATGTTCACTATCTGGACGACGAATCACCGTCGGGCAACCTGCATCGATATCTTCTCGCACATCAATATGAAGAGGGATCTGTGCCAAAATATCGAGGTAAAACTCTTCTGACATAGCTTCGGCACCACCAGCACCAAAGATATGCTCTTTCTCACCACAGTGACTACAAATATGATAGCTCATGTTTTCAACTAAGCCTGCGACTGGCACACTCACCTTATCAAACATCGCTACGCCTTTACGTGCATCCGCTAGCGCCAAATCTTGAGGAGTGGTCACCACTACAGCCCCGGTCACTGGGATCTGTTGCGATAACGTCAGCTGAATATCGCCCGTGCCCGGTGGCATATCAATAACTAGATAATCCAACTCTGGCCATACGGTTTCGTTAACAAGCTGACCTAAAGCCTTGGCCGCCATTGGACCGCGCCAAATCGCAGCGTCATCTTTCGACACAAGATAACCGATAGAGTGAGTGAAAATACCGTGCGCTTCGATTGGCATCATCCACTTGTTATTCTGGACTTCTGGTTTCGCATCTAATTGGCCAAGCATCATAGGTACAGAAGGACCATAGATATCCGCATCCAACAAGCCCACTTTTGAACCAGACTTAGATAAAGCCAAAGCAAGGTTGACTGAAGTGGTCGATTTACCCACCCCACCCTTTGCAGATGTCACGGCGATGATGTTCTTCACCCCCTTCAATGGTGTCGCAACCGTGGTTTCTAACGCAGACGGCTTCACCTTCACTTCAAACTGAAAAGCGCTAACAAGCTGTTGTTCAATCTGAGAGTGAATCCACTGTTCCAATTCAACCGCAAGCTGATTAGCGGCAAAAGGTAAGGTGATAATAAATGATCCACGCGGATCAACCGATACAATATTTTGGTGTAGCGCCCACTCTGGGATGAGGATTGGTGACTCGAACTCATTCAACCATGAACAGAAATCTTGCTTAGAAGTAAAGTTACGCATTGGGACTCCTTTTTTTATTTATGCTATCACCCACGAGATGAAGACTGAACCCCTAAAAAACTAGGGGAATCCTTAGTCTGATACCTTGGCGTATCACACGTTATAAAGTAGTATTACCTCTCAAATTTATACCTATCAAAAAAGCGAATTATTAAGTATGGCAACTGATCCAAGACAACTTTTGGTAACTTGTGCGCTTCCGTACGCTAACGGCTCTATTCACCTTGGCCATATGCTTGAGCATATCCAAGCTGATATCTGGGTTCGATACCAGCGTCTACGTGGCAACACTGTAAACTTCATCTGTGCTGACGATGCTCACGGCACGCCAATTATGCTTAAAGCTCAACAGATGGGTATCACGCCAGAAGAGATGATCGCTGCTGTTAGTGAAGAGCACCAAAAAGACTTCGCTGGCTTTGATATCAGCTTTGATAACTACCACAGCACACACAGCGACGAGAACCGTGAACTGGCTTCTCACATCTACCTAGAACTTAAAAAGAACGGCTTCATTTCTAGCCGTACTATTTCTCAGCTTTTCGACCCTGAGAAAGAGATGTTCCTACCAGACCGCTTCGTAAAAGGTACTTGCCCTAAGTGTAAGTCAGAAGACCAGTACGGTGATAACTGTGATAACTGTGGTGAGACATACAGCCCAACTGAGCTAATTAACCCTAAATCAGCGGTTTCTGGCGCAACTCCAGTAATGAAAGACTCTGAGCACTTCTTCTTCGACCTACCTCAGTTCGAAAGCATGCTTAAAGAGTGGACTCGTTCAGGCTCTCTACAGAATGAAACTGCAAACAAAATGCAGGAATGGTTTGAGTCTGGTCTGCAACAGTGGGATATCTCACGTGATGCACCTTACTTCGGCTTTGAAATCCCAGGCGAAAAAGACAAGTTCTTCTACGTATGGCTAGACGCACCTGTTGGCTACATGGCTTCTTTCAAGAACCTATGTGACAAACGTGACGATCTAAACTTCGATGAATACTGGAAGAAAGACAGCACAACTGAGCTTTACCACTTCATCGGTAAAGACATTGTTTACTTCCACAGCCTATTCTGGCCAGCAATGCTAGACGGCGCAGGTTTCCGTAAGCCAAACAACGTATTCGTACACGGCTACGTAACAGTGAACGGTGCGAAGATGTCTAAGTCGAAAGGCACATTCATCAAAGCAAGCACGTACCTAAACCACCTAGACCCTGAGTGTCTACGTTACTACTACGCTGCGAAACTAAACAGCCGCATCGATGACTTAGATCTTAACCTTGAAGACTTCACTCAACGTGTAAACGCTGACGTAGTAAACAAGATTGTTAACCTAGCTTCTCGTAACGCTGGCTTCATTACTAAGCGTTTTGAAGGCAAGCTAGCTGCTGAATTTGCAGAGCCTGAGCTATACAACGAATTCGTTGCTGCTGCTGAGCGTATCGGTGAGCTATACGAAACTCGTGAATTCAGCCGTGCTATCCGTGAAATCACTGCACTAGCGGATAAAGCTAACCAGTACATCGACGAAAAAGCACCTTGGGTTCTTGCAAAAGAAGAAGGCAAAGAAGCTGAGCTTCAACAAGTTTCTTCTGTAGGTATTAACCTATTCCGCGTACTGATGGCTTACCTGAAACCAGTGATGCCAGAGCTTGCAGCTCGCACTGAAGCTTTCCTAAACGAAGAGCTAACGTGGGAAGCGATTGCTACTCCGCTAACTGATCACGAGATCACTAAGTTCAAAGCGCTATTCAACCGCATTGACCCTAAGAAAGTGGAAGCAATGGTTGAGTCTTCTAAAGAAGATGCAGCCGCTGAAGCAGCAGCGAAAGAAAAAGCAGAAGCTGAAAAAGAGCAAGCAAGCCAAACTGAGCTAGACAAAGAGCCAATCGCAGACGAGATTGAGTTCGATGCCTTTGCAGCAGTAGACATGCGTATCGCTCGTATCATCTCTTGTGAAGAAGTACCAAAAGCGAACAAACTACTGAAGTTCCAACTAGACATCGGTGGTGAGACTCGCCAAGTATTCTCTGGTATCAAATCAGCATACAAACCTGAAGAGCTAGAAGGCAAGCTAACTGTAATGGTAGCAAACCTAAAACCTCGTAAGATGAAGTTTGGTATGTCTGAAGGCATGATCCTAGCAGCGGGCCCTGGCGGCAGCGACCTATGGATCCTTGAGCCACACGAAGGTGCTCAACCTGGTATGCGTGTAATGTAATTCTGACTCCAGTCAGATAACAAGCACCCATCACTAAATCCCTAATGCATTTTTGACTTGAAAGAGTTAATCAGCATTGGGGATTTTTTATATCTACCGAAAATTAGCGTTCTCTGTTAGAGTCGCCGTCAACTATGCTATGTAGAGTAGAAATTGGTTCGTCGACAAAAATAGGCTAAACCAACACCTCTTTACTCTAAAACCCTTTTTAGGAATCCCCAGTGACTAACAACGAAATCTTGCGTCGTATTCAACACGCACTAAACCTTAAAAATGCACAAATCATCAAAGCTATCGAACAAGCTGATGTGACTGTTGCTCATGACCAAGTGATTAACTGGCTAAAAGATGACAACGACAAGTCATGCTCTAAGATGAAAGATAAAGAGTTAGCGGTATTCCTAAATGGTTTCATCAACCTTAAGCGTGGCAAAAAAGAAGGCGAGCAACCTAAACCTGAAGTTGCACTGACGAACAACATGATCTTCATGAAGCTTCGTATCGCATTGAACATGAAAGCAGAAGATGTTTTGGACGTACTAGAAGTGGTTGGCATTAGCTTGAGCAAGTACGAAATCGGCGCTTACTTCCGCAAGCCAGAAAACAAAAACTACAAAGTGTGTGAAGACCAACTACTTTGCGATTTTCTAAACGGTGTGCAATTTACCAACCGTCCAGACTCAGAAGAGTTTGCGGGTTAAGTTACTACTCCTAGATAAATTTTAAGTTGCTACACATAGATAAATTACTCGTCATAGGTAAGTAACTGACCCACTGATAATTTTCTAGTAACGACAGATAAATAAAAAGCGGCGAGATAATTGAATTATCTCGCCGCTTTTTCGTTTTCTTTACGTCACTGACTAAACAGGAACAACAATAGTAAACCTATGCCTTAGCTGTCGTCTTCAGTGAAGTTCGTCGGCAATGTCGTTTTCATTTCATTCCAAACTTGTGCACTTGCGATACCGTAGTTACGAATCACTAATGGCAAAGTTTCGCGCTCGCCACTTTCACAGATAATGAACAACTCTTTATAAAAGTCCATCGCTAAACGTCGTGCTTCTGGGTTAGAGAAGTAGTAGCTACCGATACGGTCATAAAGTTTACGCACACCGTTAAAGATCAGGCCGTAAATCTGGTTGCCTGAGTGGAATGCCAAACGTTGGAAAAGCATGTAATCATAGAAGTTGAAAGTCTTCGCGATTAAGATCGTCTGACGTTTCGCTTCATCTTTTTCTGAATCTTCTTTTACCGCTTGTTTGATCTTGTCAGCGTATGGCGACGATTCTAGGAACTCATCCCAAGTTGGTGCCGCAAGTAGCGCTTCACAAGATTCAATCACGTTACTGATAGTACGCTCTGAAGCTTCTTTGTTTGCTTTGAATGCATAACGCATAAAGATCGGGCTGATATTAGTACGAGCAGCAAGCAGGTCTTCTACCATTTTGCTTGCGTTATCAACGTCCAACGTCATTAGCGTATCAAGGATATGAAGACCTGAGGTTTCCATAAACTGGTTAACTTTAGTTGGTTTGCCATGTTGGATTGTCAACCAACCATCACGAGCAAGACGTTGTAGTACTTCACGAAGCGTAGTACGTGTAACACCAATCAGCTCAGAAAGCTCACGCTCTGCGGGCAAGATAGAACCTGGAGGGAAACGGCCATTCCAAATACTTTCAATGATATACTTCTCTGCAAATCCTGCCGGGCTCTTCGCCTTAATGACCATCTACACTTCAATCCAATTTAATTATTCTGTTCTAATTTACTCATCATACCACTAGTTCACACCTAGCGGAAACACCCTCAAAAATTTTACTCACCCTAAACACCGTTAGAGTTATAACTCTAAAGTTCAGCACACGTTTGCACCTCAGGTTTGTAAAGCAAGCGACTCTAAACCACCATTTAAACAAACCGTTAACACAACAATTTTTCTTTAAAATCAATGGGATTGGTCATATTTTTAAAGCTATTAATTTGCAATATTAAGTTGTAATAATCATATATAAGCCGTCGTTATTCTGTAATTTTCAATCATTTCGCTGAAATATTGATTCTAGTCGGTTTTTATCACATTTTAAGTGGTATGCTTGCGCTACTTTGATCGCGTTTCTCAACAAAAAAGAGGTATTTTTAGGGCTACAGGGCTTTTCCTGTTGACTAAATGTTATCTAAGAGTAAAGTTGCGCTCAAAAATAAGCAGTGCTTGAGTTTCTAAGGGAGTGACTTGGCAAGACCACAGAACATTACATGGAATGTAGTTTTTCTAAGTCACTGTTAGTTATAGTTTTTAACAATTTCTATAGCTCGATTCTCAAAATGTTGTATTGCTTGTCTATTCATAATCAACATAAAAGAGTATTAACATGCCGATGTCTCTCGGAAACGCTTTTATCAAGAACTTCCTTGGTAAAGCTCCTGATTGGTATAAACTTGCCATCATTTCCTTTTTAATCATCAACCCGTTTGTTTTCTTCCTAGTTGACCCATTTGTTGCGGGCTGGCTATTGGTGGTTGAGTTTATTTTCACTCTAGCTATGGCTCTCAAATGCTACCCACTTCAACCGGGTGGTCTATTAGCTATTCAAGCAGTCGCCATTGGCATGACCAAACCAGAAATGGTTTATCACGAGCTGCAAGCAAACCTTCCTGTATTACTCTTGCTCGTATTCATGGTTGCTGGCATTTACTTCATGAAAGAACTGCTTTTGTTCATTTTCACGAAGATCTTGCTTGGCATCCAATCTAAAATTTTACTCTCCGTTGCCTTCTGTGTTGCTGCCGCTTTCTTATCAGCATTCCTAGATGCACTAACAGTAATCGCCGTAGTTATTAGCGTTGCGGTCGGCTTCTACTCTATCTACCACAAGGTTGCATCAGGCAAGGGCACAACGTCTTCGCACGATCATACTCATGATGAAGAGATCTCAGAGCTAACTCGTGATGACCTAGAAAACTACCGTGCTTTCCTACGTTCACTGCTAATGCACGCTGGTGTGGGTACAGCACTGGGTGGTGTAATGACCATGGTAGGAGAACCACAAAACTTGGTAATTGCTAAGCAAGCAGGTTGGGAGTTCGGTGAATTTATCATCCGTATGCTGCCAGTAACACTACCTGTTTTCTTCTGCGGTATTTTAACTTGTGCACTTGTCGAGAAATTCAAAGTGTTTGGTTACGGTGCTCAACTACCAATGAATGTTCGCCAAATCTTAGTTGAGTTTGACAACAAAGAACGTGCAAACCGCACAAAGCAAGACGTAGCAAAACTATGGGTTCAAAGTGCAATCGCAGTTTGGCTTATCGTCGGCCTTGCACTTCACGTTGCTGAAGTAGGTTTGATTGGCCTGTCTGTGATCATCTTAGCTACAGCATTTACGGGTGTTATTGAAGAACACTCTATGGGTAAAGCCTTTGAAGAAGCGCTGCCATTTACTGCACTTCTTGCCGTTTTCTTCGCTGTTGTTGCTGTGATCATCGACCAAGCTCTATTTAAGCCAGTCATCGATGCAGTACTTCACGTTGAAGATAAAGGCGCACAGCTCGCACTCTTCTATATTGCCAACGGTATTTTATCGATGGTTTCAGATAACGTGTTCGTCGGTACGGTTTACATTAACGAAGTGAAAACTGCACTGGTTGAAGGCATCATCACTCGTGATCAGTTCGACCTACTTGCTGTTGCTATCAACACTGGTACTAACCTACCTTCTGTTGCAACGCCAAACGGCCAGGCTGCATTCCTATTCCTATTAACATCAGCACTTGCTCCGTTAATTAGATTGTCTTACGGTCGCATGGTTATCATGGCGTTGCCATACACCATCGTATTGGCACTGGTTGGCCTAGCAGGCATTGTGTTCTTCGTAGAGCCAATGACAGCATGGTTCTATGATGCAGGTTGGATCATTCAACGCACTGGTGAAGTCGTTGCTCCAGTTATCTCTGGTGGTCATTAAGCTAAACATTGTGTCGCAAACCACAATAAGTGTATCGAGGGCGTGTTGACCTTTCGAGCTGATTTTTGCAGCGAGTTGCTGGGTATTTATACAAGGCAGAGGCTTTGATGTGTAGCTAGCCTACATGAGAAGCCGATAACGTAGTAGAAATGACCAGCAAACACTGCCCGAAGGGTTCGAGCTGGGCGCCCCCGCAAAAAGCGTTTTACTCTTTGTTGAGGGGGATTTGCTTAGAATGACTAGGCTACTTCCCCCTCGCCGCGATTAAAACGCTTTTATCTCGAACAAAATTTAATCGCGAAAGGTCAACACGCCCTAGCTAATCAAAAATATTAGTTGATTAGGAAACTTATCCAAGATAAAAAGCTCTGAGTAATCAGGGCTTTTTTATTTTATAGACAGGATTCAATTCGTGAACTTTTTAGCAATGATCAAAGACTTCTCTAAGGGACGTTTATCTTGGCTTTTACTGCTGGCTTTTATTGTCTTTTTTGAAGCGTGCGCTCTCTTCTTCCAACACGTGATGATGCTTGGTCCTTGCGTGATGTGTATCTATGAGCGCGTTGCTATGCTCGCTATCGGTGTTGCCGCCATGATTGGTGCGATTGCTCCGAATAACCCAATATCACGCTGGTTAGGCCTTGCTAGCTGGGGGTTTGGCGCATACAAAGGTTTGATGCTTGCTTTAGAGCACGTCGATTACCAGTTCAATCCGTCCCCTTTCGCAACCTGCGACTTATTCGTAACCTTCCCTAGCTGGGCGCCTTTAAACCAATGGGCTCCGTGGATGTTTGAGGCTTACGGCGATTGCAGCAAGGTTGTGTGGCAGTTCTTCGATCTTTCTATGCCTCAGTGGCTAGTAATTATCTTTGCAGGTAACTTGGTTGCTTTCGGTATTGTGGTTATTTCTCAATTTGTGAAGTCGAAAAACGACTAACAGTAAGCCGTTGACACTTGGACAACAAAAAAGTCGACCACGAGGTCGACTTTTTTATTACTTAAGCTTTTGAACATATTAAGAGAGTCTGTTATTCACACAAACTAAGTTGCTCAACAAGCCGTGATTAGCTGCTTTTACCGCAGCATTGTTTAAACTTCTTGCCGCTTTCACAAGGGCAAAGGTCGTTTCGACCAATGTCTTTAAACGGGTTCACGCTCTGGGACTTATTGCCCAACATAGCTTCATCCGCTGCCATTGCCACTTCTGAGATCATCAGATCGACTTGACCCACTAAATCGGCAAGCGATGGTGGGTTAGTAAGCCCTGCAGCGATCATTTGTTGTTGAGTTTGCTCTTCATCAATCGCAAGCATCAAGGTGGTTAAGAGCGCTTGCAACATGCGCAGAGTACCATCCGCGACTGTCACGCTCTGCCACTGCTCTTCCACTGTTGGCCAAACCATCATGAAGCCTTCAGAAAAATCAGCGAACTGTTCGTTAAAGTCACCTTCAGCCAGTACGTCTGTTAATAGGTATTCATTACGCTGAATCAGGTTGTGCTGGCGATTAATCTGTTCTGTCACCGTTTTTACCAGCTCTTTACCCGCTTCAGGCGCAACGATAACCAGCCACTCTTCTGGATCGAGTGGTTTGGTCGCTAAGTTAGAGGCAAGGATTGCACCTTCCATAAACTGCGGAGTAATGTCAGTGATTGATTCTGGTAGGCTTAATAATTGATATGTCATGAAAGCTCTGGATATTGGGCATTTTCGATATTATAACGCCATCCTCCCAAAGATGTCGCTATTAAGAGACGAAACCATCATTAAGACATGCACCACACTCATAGTGACAATTCTGTAAGCACACCGTACAATCACGCCTCGAATTTTTCGGTTCATTCAGTTTTGGTAAAGCAACATGCGCGTAATACTTGGCCCTATGGAGGGCGTTCTAGACCACCTAATGCGTGAAATTCTCACAGAGATTAATGATTACGATCTCTGTGTGACAGAGTTTGTGCGCGTCGTAGATCAACTTCTTCCCCCGCATGTGTTCCACCGTATTTGCCCTGAGCTACATCAAGGCTCTCAGACCATGGCTGGTGTGCCAATCCATCTCCAACTTCTAGGGCAACACCCAAATTGGATGGCCGAGAATGCTTTTCAAGCTGCTAGCTTAGGCGCGAAAGGGATCGATCTTAATTTTGGTTGCCCAGCAAAAGCGGTCAACAAAAGTAATGGTGGCGCTTCATTGCTAAAAGAGCCAGAGCTCATCTATCAAGTGGTGAACGCCTGTCGAGAAGCGGTACCGGCACACATTCCTGTGTCCGCAAAGATTCGATTAGGTTGGGAGCATCCGGAAGAGTGCTTTGAAATCGTCGATGCCATCGAACAAGCCAAAGCTGACGAACTCACCGTGCATGCAAGAACCAAAGTTGGCGGCTATAAAGCCAGCGAAATCAAATGGGACTTCATCAATCAAATAAGAGAAAAAACATCTCTGCCGTTGATTGCTAATGGGGAGATCTGGAACTATCAAGATGGTCAAGATTGCATAGAAGCAACAGGCGTCGATTCATTAATGGTCTGCCGTGGTGCTTTCAATATTCCAAACCTTGGTAACGTCGTTAAGCACAACCACCAGAAAATGCCGTGGGATAAAGTCATTGAACTTTTGCTGCGCTATTCAGAGTTTCAAATTAAAGGGGACAAAGGCATGTACTACCCCAATAGAGTGAAGCAGTGGTTTGTTTATCTAAGTAAAGGCTACCCTGAAGCGAACGAACTGTTTAAAGAAATTCGTACTTTCAAAAAGGCGCCACCGATTGTAGAACGCCTTCAGCGTTATCAAGAAGAACGCCGCCAACCTGTTTAAGATTATGTTTAGGGTTAAATACCCAACGCTACAAACGTGTTTACCGGTGCAAATAAGCTTTGCTTGGTAGACACGTTCGCTCTTCCCTCTTTCATTTTCATTCTCATTTTCATACAAAGCATCGATTCAATAACGTGGTTAAAATTTAAGACGGTCTTTGCCCGTCGTCTTAGCCACGTACAGCTTTTCATCGGCGTACTTAAATATCTCATCGAAGTTAAGTTTACTTTGCTCAGTTTCAACAATGCAGACACCGCCAGACACCGTAAATCCATTTGGAATAATGTCGGCTGAAGTGGAACAAATCGCATTCTTCACTCGCTCTAATGTTCTCATCAAAGTTTCACGATCTTCGCCTTTCATATAAACGACAAACTCTTCACCGCCAAACCGTGCTGCAACGTCACTGCTTCGAATACTGTTGCTGATCTGACGCGACATATAACGAATCACATCATCCCCCTTATCGTGGCCGTAGGTGTCGTTAATTGACTTAAAATCATCAATATCGAAGACGGTTAATGCAAACAGTTGATCGTGCTCTACACTGCGCCAGAACGCTTCTAAGCCACGACGATTCAATAACCCTGTCATAGGGTCTTTGGCTGCGAGATCTTTGAAGTAACCACGTTCAATATTGGAATTGACGTAGAAGAAGATGGTTACTGAGAACAGATACACAATGATGGCAACAATAAGGCTGTCTTTCTCGTAGACGAAAAAGTGCTCAACCTCTTTCGCGATGTCTAATTTGTAATACATCGCATGGTGAGACGAGACACCATCCAGTTTGATCTCGTGATAAAAAGCCGCAGAATCTACCGGAGTCGCTAAAGTGGTATCAATGATATCGATCCGACCTGCAAGATGCTCATTCGAGTTTGCGAGCAGCTTGTCAGCATTAATATCCACCGACAGCATCCCTTGGTGAACGCCTTTATGGAATACAGGGATCGTCATACTGATTATACGGTCAAGGGAATCAAAACGATAACCAGGGCCTGAAAGGGTAAGTTGGTCAGGGTTGTTGGCTGTTTTCTGCCAATAAGGACGACTCTTTATGGTCGAGAGTAACTCTTTGCTCAGCCCTTTGGCAAAACCTTCAGGTGAAGAGATCACATAGCCGCTCGTATCAATAAAGTGCACGCCGGCATGGTATTCATCAAGCTGGGATAAAAATGAAAGAATAGGAGCTAACGCTATTTTTTCTGACGCGCTCTTATAACTATCACTGCTTTCAGAACAAAGAGACTCTTGACCAATTAGCATATAGTCGATATCGACAGAGGGAATGTCTGAGGTTTTACCGTCGGCAAGTAGCAATACATCAATAGGCCAGATTTGGCAAAGACCATCCACAACATGTTTGTTGTGATCAAGAAAGAGAGGGTTTCCTGATTTATAATAGTTGGAGAAGCTGTAGTCTAGGGCTGTCGCCACTTTTGTGGTTCTTTTGAACACATCTTCAATACGATGAAACTCACTACTGATATCTTTTTCTACCGCGTCAAAATGATTCTTTCCTATTAGGCCAAGTAACATCGCGGCGATCACAGCGGGAAACCCGAAAACAAAGGTTAGGCTAAAGTGCCTATTTACTTTCATATAATGTGCTCTTAGCGTTCAGCTATTTTCATTTTCCCCATTAATATTATTACATTAATCGGCAATTCGCTCGACGTAAAATAATGTAAATTGATATTAACGACACACCTAACGGTCAAATAACCGCTTACAAATGAATAAAATAGAGAAGCGCCAACATATAGAGCAGGTGAGTTTGTTATCTGAGCCCATTTCAATGCTGTTAATAATATGACTTATGGCCTATTAGCTCACCTAACACCAAACTCAATTCACCGGCTAATGACCGCACGCTCAATCACAGATTGAGGCACTGTCACGCCAAGCTCACGAGCAGCATCTAGGTTGACCACCAGCTGAGAGCTCTGCGCAGTTTTGACACTCAACTTCCCGGGCTTCTGTCCTTCCAGAATGGCTGCGACATAATCCGCGGTCTGAACCCCAACATCATAATAATCTAGACCTAAACCAGCAATCGCTCCCTTTCCGACATAAGATGTGGCGCCTGCGACGACTGGCGTATCTGCATGGTTAGCCGCTTTGATAAGACCCTCCATGCCGCTTGCAACCGTATTATCGGTCAAGGCATAGATAACATCGGACTTCTTAGCAATGGATTCTGCTTTTGCTTCGACATCGTCAACAGTCAGCGCTTTTTCGGTGTGAAGTGTATAACCGAAATCTCGAGTTGCCTTTCTCAATAACCCAACTAACGCAACGGCATTTGCTTCTGCTGGGTTGTAAACTACACCGATTGAATTAGCTTCAGGGAGCAGTTCTTTGATTAATGACACATGCTGAGTGATCGGAGATAAGTCAGAAAGCCCCGTGACATTACGCCCCGGCTTTTCTAATTGTTTAACGAGCCTAGCGCCGATAGGATCCGTAACCGCGGTAAACACGATAGGAATCGAGCGAGTCGCCGACACTAAGGCTTGTGAAGTCGGTGTCGCGATACCAACAAGTACATGTGGATTTTCACTGACGAGCTCTCTGGCAATCTTGGCTGCCTGAGCCGGGTTACCATTCGCCATTTCATAGGAGAATTCTAAGTTCTTACCGGGTTCATAACCATTGGCTCTCAATCCTTCAAGAAGCCCTAAACGTGTCGCATTCAGATCTGGATGGTCAACAACTTGTGAAACCGACACTTTGGCAACGTTTGCCATTGCATTGCCAGTCCATAGCAACATCAAGCAACTTAAAACCGCTGCCAATACCTTTCTTACAGAACTCATTATCGCTCCCTGAATCAAGCTCTACCCGTCATTACTCGCTCAAAGAGAACAACATCAAAATCACTATTGACATTATTACCAGTAACCATTGATAACTTGAAGTGATATTTAACAAAAATACAACAAGGCTCGAGTTATGTGAGAAAGGTTATATTGACTTCGGAGGAAGGTAAGAAACCAAGTGAATAAGGACAGGTAAGCTAAACGGAAAGTAAGCGAGGTAACAAAAAGAGGAGCAAATCTGAGAACAAGCTATAGAAGATGAATAGTTGTTCTCAGACAAGAGGGAGAGCTGGGATTCTTTAGAACCAACGCTCCATTGAGGATTTATCTAACTGACGAAAGGCACGATTTAAAATGATTGCCAATTCTTTATAGCGAGGGCGCGGCTTCATAGGCTCTAACGCAAAACCCGTTTCAGTGATCTTTTCATGCAGTTCGCGGTACCACGATACTAGCGCCGGCGGAAGTTGTGTATTTGAGCGATTGCCCAACCACCACATACCTTGAAGCGGCAAGCTGATCGCAAACAAAGCCATAACCACAGCCTGTGGCATCGCTTGGTAATTATTAAAGACCATTTGTGTAAGAACACTGATAGCGGCAATCGCAGGCATCACTTTCACGCCAAAGCGGGTCGCTTTAATAATGCGTTGTTCTGGGAAGATCGCGTTTAACTCTTTTCGGACGGGCCAGAGATCCATGTACTTTTGGCCATCTTTTAAACTACTAGCTAAACCAACTCTATTGCTCATATGAGTCTCCCATTAAAAAAAAGTTGAAATCATCAACTAAAAACACAAAAATTTGACGAAAAATAATATTCTTTCAAATTTTTTTGTTATATTTGCACAATATCGCTATTATTTGCAGACCTCAATCTCATTGTTGCCCTTATTTACAATTTAAGCAACTTTGAGAAGACTTCTGCAAGGAATGCACAAGCCTCTTTTTGATAAAGAGCGCTTTCACTTTATACGGAAATTAACGTTTTTTTGACCAAGGTTAGTACGCAAGCCTATGTGCTTCGACTATTCTTGAGATTAATTTTCATCCTTAACTGATTTCGATCAGAAAAATAAACAGGTAGTCATTAATGTCTAAGCTAGTTTTAGTTTTAAACTGTGGTAGTTCTTCTCTTAAATTCGCTGTTGTTGATGCAGAAACAGGTGCAGAGCACCTAACTGGTCTTGCTGAGTGTCTAGGTCTTCCAGAAGCTCGTATGAAGTGGAAACTTGATGGCAAGCATGAAGCACAACTAGGCGCGGGCGCAGCTCACGTAGAAGCACTATCTTTCATGGTAGAAACTATTCTTGCTTCTAAGCCTGAGCTTAAAGCTAACCTTGGCGCTATCGGTCACCGTATCGTACACGGTGGCGAGCAGTTCACTTCTTCTGCACTTATCACTGATGAAGTTCTTAAGGGTATTCAAGACGCTGCGACTTTCGCACCTCTTCACAACCCTGCTCACCTTATCGGTATCGAAGCGGCTCAACAGAACTTCCCTGGTCTACAAAACGTTGCTGTTTTTGACACTGCGTTCCACCAAACAATGCCTTCTGAGTCTTACCTATACGCTCTACCGTACAACCTGTACAAAGAGCACGGCATCCGTCGTTACGGCATGCACGGTACTTCTCACCTATTCATCACTCGTGAAGTTGCAGGCCTACTAAACAAGCCAGTTGAAGAAGTTAACATCATCAACTGTCACCTAGGTAACGGCGCTTCTGTATGTGCAATCAAGAACGGTAAATCTGTAGACACTTCTATGGGTCTTACTCCTCTTGAAGGTCTTGTAATGGGTACTCGTTGTGGTGACCTAGACCCTGCAATCATCTTCCACCTACACGACGCACTTGGTTACTCTGTTGAAGAAATCAACAACATGCTAACTAAAGAGTCTGGTCTTGCTGGTCTAACTGAAGTGACTTCTGACTGTCGTTTCGTTGAAGACAACTACGGTGAGAAAGAAGAAGCAACTCGTGCAATGGACGTGTTCTGTCACCGTCTAGCTAAGTACGTAGCTGGTTACACTGCAACTCTAGAAGGTCGTCTAGACGCAATCACTTTCACTGGCGGCATCGGCGAGAACTCAGGCCCAATCCGTGAAATGGTTCTTAACCGCCTAGGCATCTTCGGTATCGAAGTTGACGGTGAAGCTAACCTTAAAGCTCGTTTCGGCGGCGAAGGTACTATCACTACAGCTAACAGCCGTATCCCTGCAATGGTTATCTCTACTAACGAAGAGCTAGTAATTGCTGAAGACACTGCGAAACTAGCAGGTCTTTAATTGATTTTCCTGACTAGCTTCATTCGAAGCTAGTCAGTTTTTCATATCAAGAAAATGGGGCTCAACTTCTATTCCTACCCCAATTTAAATATCGGTGGGAATAGCAGTTGAGCTTTTTTTATTTCCAATAGTCAAAGGTGTTCGTCAATGTCACGTACTATTATGCTTATCCCTACAAGCGCTGGTGTTGGTCTTACTAGTGTTAGCATGGGTGTTCTTCGCGCTATGGAGCGTAAGGGCGTAAGTGTTTCTTTCTACAAGCCAATCGCTCAGCCTCGCAGCGGTGGTAACCAACCAGATCTAACGTCTACTATCATCAGCGCAAACAGCGACATTAAGATTGGTGAGCCAATCGCAATGACTAAAGCTGAAGCTTTGATCGGTAGCGAAAAAATGGACGAGCTTCTTGAGTCTGTTGTTGAGCAATACAACAAGATCAACAAAGACGCAGAAGTTACGCTAATCGAAGGTCTAGTACCTACTCGTAAGCACCCATTTGCTAACCAAGTGAACGCGGAAATCGCAAAAACACTTGGCGCGGAGATCGTATTCGTTGCGACTCCTGGTACTGACAACCCTACGCAGCTTAAAGAGCGTATAGAAGTAGCATGTTCTAACTTCGGCGGTACTAAGAACAAAAACATCAAAGGCGTAATCATCAACAAGCTTAACGCTCCTGTTGATGAGGCTGGCCGTACTCGCCCTGACCTATCTGAAATCTTTGATGATGCAGACAGCGCTCAGCAAGCGAACCTTGAAGTAATGCAAATCTTCAACTCTAGCCCTATCCGTGTTCTTGGCTGCGTGCCATGGAGCATCGATCTAATCGCAACTCGTGCGGTTGATATGGCTAAGCACCTTAACGCTGAAATCGTTAACGAAGGTGAAATCTCAACTCGTCGTATTAAGAGCATCACTTTCTGTGCACGTTCTCTACCGCACATGATTGAGCACTTCAAACCAGGCTCACTGCTAGTAACTTCTGCAGACCGTCCTGACGTTATCGTTGCTGCGGCTCTTGCTGCGAAAAACGGTGTTGAGATTGGCGCAATCCTGCTTACTGGCGGTTACGACATTCCAGAAAGCATTGCTAACCTTTGTGCACCAGCATTCGCTTCAGGTCTACCGATCTTCAAGGCTCAAGGTAACACTTGGCAGACATCTCTAAACCTACAGAGCTTCAACCTAGAAGTTCCTGCAGACGATAAAGAGCGTATCGAGTTCGTTAACGATCACGTTGCAAGCCACATTGATGGCCCTTGGATTGATTCTCTATCTGAAGGTACTCAAGGCATCCGTCGTCTAAGCCCACCAGCATTCCGTTACCAGCTAACTGAATTTGCTCGTAAAGCGGCTAAGCGCATCGTTCTTCCTGAAGGTGATGAGCCACGTACAGTTAAAGCTGCGGCTATCTGTGCTGAGCGCGGTATCGCAACGTGTGTACTTCTAGGTAACCCTGAAGAAATCCGTCGCGTTGCAGCGCAGCAAGGTGTTGAGCTTGGCGCTGGCGTTGAGATCATCGATTCTGCATCAGTTCGCGAAAACTACGTAGCTCGTCTAGTAGAACTTCGTGGCGCTAAAGGTATGACTGAAGTTGTTGCTCGTGAGAAGCTAGAAGATTCAGTATTCCTAGGTACTATGATGCTTGAAGCTGGCGAAGTTGACGGCCTAGTTTCTGGTGCTGTTCACACAACGGCGAACACTATCGTTCCTCCATTCCAGATCATCAAGACTGCTCCTGATGCTTCTATCGTATCTTCGATCTTCTTCATGCTTCTGCCTGATCAAGTTCTTGTATACGGTGACTGTGCGATCAACCCAGATCCAACAGCTGAACAGCTTGCTGAAATCGCTATCCAATCTGCAGATTCTGCTGCGGCATTCGGTATCGACCCACGCGTTGCTATGATCTCTTACTCTACTGGTGAATCTGGTAAGGGTGCAGACGTAGATAAAGTACGTGAAGCAACGAAACTTGCTCAAGAGAAGCGTCCTGATCTAGTGATCGACGGTCCTCTACAGTACGATGCTGCTATCATGGAAAACGTTGCTGCTTCTAAAGCACCGAACTCTCCAGTAGCTGGTAAAGCGACTGTATTCGTATTCCCAGACCTAAACACTGGTAACACGACTTACAAAGCGGTACAACGTTCAGCAGATCTAGTATCTATCGGTCCAATGCTTCAAGGTATGCGCAAGCCAGTAAATGACTTGTCTCGTGGCGCTCTAGTAGACGACATCGTTTACACAGTAGCTCTAACGGCTATCCAAGCAGACCAAGCTGCGCAAGCTGAAGAAAAAGTAGTTAACTAATTTTCTTTTTCAGAAAGCAAAAACCCTAGATGTTTATCTAGGGTTTTTTTACGCCTGAAGAAAAGCGGATTAATTAATGATTCTAACCACGTCCGTGAGGCGAATCTAAATCCAGATCAGGCCCTTTAGGCACCACTTGAGTCGGGTTGATGCCCGTATGGCTGTAATAGTAGTGGCGCTTGATGTGGTAGAAATCCGTCGTCTCTTTAATACCTTCTATTTGATAGAGCTCTTTTAGATAACCTTGGATATGTTTGTAATCCGCAATTCGTTGCTTGTTACACTTGAAGTGACCCACATACACAGCATCGAATCGAACCAAGGTCGTGAACAACCGCCAATCCGCTTCAGTAATCTGCTCTCCCGCTAAATAACGTTTCTCACTAAGATGCGCATCCACTTTATCTAACGCTTCAAATAACGCTTCATACGCCTCTTCGTAGGCTTCTTGTGTTGTCGCAAAGCCGGTTCGGTATACGCCGTTGTTGATGTTTGGGTAGATATAATCATTCCACTCATCAATCTTCTTGGACAACTCCCACGGGTAGTAATCATCGGTGTTACCCGTTAGCTCATTAAACTCTGAGTTAAACATGCGAATGATTTCAGACGACTCGTTACTCACAATGGTGTTGGTTTTCTTATCCCACAGCACAGGTACCGTTACTCTACCCGAGTAGTCAGGCTTGGCTTGAGTGTAGATTTGGTGCATGCGGGTATGGCCAAATAGAGGTTCAGGTAACCCCATTTGCCAACCTTCACTCATCATGTCTGGGCAAACAACCGTCACGTCAATGTGATCGGTTAGGTCTTTCAGCTCACGGAAGATAAGGGTTCGGTGCGCCCAAGGGCAAGCCAATGATACGTATAAGTGATAACGGCCGCTTTCAGGCTCAAACTGCGCGCCCGGTTTGTTCTCTATCCAGTGACGAAAGCCCGCATCTTCACGAACAAACTTACCACCGCTTTCTTTGGTGTCGTACCACACATCGTGCCAAACACCTTCAACTAACTTACCCATATCCAAACCTCTGTCATCGAAACTTTTCTCTAGTATAAAAAAAGCCAACTTTTTCAAAACTAGAAGAAGTTGGCTTAGTTGTTCGAATATTTTGATGAAGCTTGTTGAGCGAACCAATAAGCCTAAGACAAAAAAAGCGCGACTCTAATAACTAGTCGCGCTTAAGCCTGTCACAGGCTGAACCGTTTTAAATAGGCTCTAGACTTGTACGTGCAAGCAAGATACTGCGTGAACGTCATCGCCTTGAATCGTTGGCTTAGTTTGCGCACACGCCTCTGTTGCTTGTGGGCAACGAGTACGGAACACACAACCTGATGGCGGATTGATTGGCGATGGGAGATCACCTTCCAACATCTGAATGGTTTTGCTGCGCTCTAAGCGTGGGTCTGGAATTGGAACTGCAGACATCAACGCTTTGGTGTATGGGTGCTTAGGATCAGAGAACAATGCATCTGATTCGCCAAGTTCTACCGCATTACCTAGGTACATCACCAATACGCGATCAGAGATGTGTTTAACAACCGACAAATCGTGCGCGATGAATACCAAAGACAAACCAAGTTCTTTCTGTAGCTCTTTCAGAAGGTTAACTACTTGAGCTTGGATAGATACATCGAGTGCAGAAACCGGTTCATCACAGATGATCATCTTAGGCTTCAAGATAAGCGCACGTGCAATACCAATACGCTGACACTGACCACCAGAGAATTCATGTGGGTAACGGTTGATTACGTTGGGTAGTAGGCCAACCTTTGCCATCATCTCTTTAACTCTGTCCTTCACTTCTTGTTTAGAAAGTTCAGGAAAGAAAGTCTCTAGAGGCTCAGCAATGATATCGCCTACTGACATACGTGGGTTAAGCGACGCTAGCGGGTCTTGGAAGATCATCTGAATCTCTTTACGAGTCTCACGACGCTTCACTTCCTGCATCTTAGTTAGGTCTTGACCTAACCACATCACTTGCCCTTCAGTCGCTTCAACCAAGCCGATAATCGCACGGGCAAAAGTCGACTTACCACAACCAGACTCACCTACTACACCAAGCGTTTCGCCTTCGTAAAGGTGAACATCAACCCCATCAACCGCTTTAAGGTTTGATGGTTTTGCCCAAGGCCAAGCAGACTTAGCTGCAATGCTAAAGTGAACTTTCAGGTCTTTAATATCTAATAGTAATTCTTTACTCATTTTGTCCAAGTCTCCCAGTCTGAAAAACAAGCACGCTGACGGTCTTTAGCAAATGGCTGCAAAATCGGTGCTTCTTGCTTACAACGGTCCATTACACGGTGACAACGGTCTTGGTAAGGACAACCTGTTGGTAGGCGAAGTAAGTTAGGTGGGTTACCTGGAATCGTCGGTAGAATTTCACCTTCGGTATCCAAACGAGGAATCGCTTTAAGCAGGCCTTCCGCGTATGGGTGGCTTGGCTCGTAGAAGATTTCATCAACCGTGCCGTACTCCATTGTACGACCCGCGTACATCACAAGTACTTTGTCACAAGAACCAGCAACAACACCCAAGTCATGGGTGATCATAATGATTGCTGTATTGAACTCATCTTTTAGTTCGTTCAGCAATTCCATGATTTGCGCTTGAATGGTTACATCCAGTGCCGTTGTTGGTTCATCAGCGATAAGCAATTTAGGACGACACAGCAGTGCCATTGCGATCATCACACGCTGACGCATACCGCCCGAAAACTCGTGCGGGTACATAGTGATACGCTTGCGTGCTTCAGGGATTTTCACCGCTTCAAGCATGCGTACTGATTCTTCAAACGCTTCTGCTTTACCCATGCCTTTATGCAGCATAAGTACTTCCATCAGCTGGTCACTTACTTTCATGTAAGGGTTCAGTGAGGTCATTGGATCTTGGAAGATCATCGCGATCTGTTCAGCACGAACCTTGTTCAGTGCTTTTTCAGGCAGGTTGAGAATTTCATTGCCTTCAAACTTTGCACTGCCTGAGATGATGCCGTTCTTAGCCAGCAGCCCCATCAGTGCAAATACCGTTTGTGATTTACCTGAACCCGACTCACCAACAATACCCAGCGTTTCGCCTTGGTTAAGTGAGAAGTTCAAGTCGTTTACTGCGGTTACGATACCATCTTGTGTGGTAAATTCGACGCGCAGATCTTTGACATCTAATAAGCTCATTATTGCTTCCTTAATCTTTTATAGCTTTTAATTGCTATTTCGTTATCTGTCTTTTGGATCAAGCGCGTCGCGCAGACCATCACCTACGTAGTTAAAGCAGAACAGCGTAACTACCATGAATGCCGCAGGGAATGTCAATTGCCAGATTGCAACTTCCATTGTTTGCGAACCTTCTTGAAGCAATGCGCCCCAGCTTGTCATAGGCTCTTGAACACCAAGACCAAGGAAAGATAAGAATGATTCTGTAAGGATCATGCTTGGAATAAGCAGCGTAGAATAAACCGCTACGATACCCAGTACGTTCGGTACGATGTGACGTGTAATGATCTTCCATTTGCTTACACCACATACGTGTGCAGCTTCAATGAACTCTTTACTACGTAGGCTCAACGTTTGACCACGTACAATACGCGCCATATCTAGCCAAGCAATCGCACCAATAGCAACGAAGATTAGGACGATGTTACGACCAAAGAACGTTACCAGTACGATTACTAGGAACATGAATGGTACTGCGTACAAGATCTCTAGGATACGCATCATCACTCGGTCAGTACGACCGCCGATGAAGCCTGAAGCTGCACCGTAAAGCGTACCAATCAGTACCGCTACGAAGGCACCCATCACACCAACCATCAATGAGATGCGGCCACCGACAAGAGTACGAACGTACAAATCACGACCTAAGCTATCGGTACCAAACCAGTGATCCGCATTCGGACCAACGTGCATTGCGTACCAGTCAGTATCATCATAAGTGTACTGAGCCAGCATTGGTAAGAAGATAACTGCCAGTACCATAAGCGTAAGAATGAACAGACTCACCATCGCAGCTTTGTTTCGCATGAAACGAATGCGCGCGTCCTGCCACAAACTACGACCTTCAATCTCTAAGCTCTCAGAGAACTTTTCGATCGCTTCTAAATTTTCTTTTTTCTTCAACATAACCATGCGTCCCTGTTAGTAGCGAATTTTCGGGTCAATAAGCGCTAGCAAAATATCAACGATTGCGTTGAACAAGATGAATAGGAAACCAATCAAGATGGTTACACCCATTACTAGCGAGTAGTCACGGTTAAACGCGGCGTTAACAAACAGCTTACCGATACCTGGTAGGCCGAAGATGGTTTCAACAACAACTGAACCTGTGATGATACCTACGAACGCAGGTCCCATGTAAGAAACAACAGGTAGCATTGCTGGCTTAAGTGCATGTTTTAGAATGATATAACGGTAGCTTAGACCTTTTGCACGCGCAGTTCGGATAAAGTTACTGTTTAGCGTTTCAATCATGCTACCGCGAGTAATACGAGCAAAGGTTGCTACGTAAAGAAGAGACATCGCGATAACAGGCAGCACGATGTACATGAATGTACCGCCATGCCAACCACCTGCTGGGAATATGTTCCAGTGCAGGGAGAAAAGGTAAATAAGCGCCGGTGCCAACACGAAAGATGGCATTACCACCCCGAGCATAGCGGTCGACATTATGGTGTAGTCGACCCAGGTGTTGTGCTTCAAGGCAGCAATCGTCCCGACAGTGACCCCCATCAATAGTGTGAAGATAAAGGCAACGAAACCTACCTTCGCAGATACTGGAAGTGCAACCGCGATCAGCTCATTTACTGTGTAATCTTGGTACTTAAACGAGGGGCCGAAGTCACCTTGTAAGATATTTGTCAAATACGTGGTGTATTGTTCAAATACTGGTTTATCTAAGCCGTATTTAGCTTCGATGTTAGCCATAACTTCTGGCGGTAATGGACGTTCGCTCGAAAACGGGTTACCCGGTGCGAAACGCATGAGAAAGAAAGATATAGTGATCAACACCAACATGGTTGGAATCGCTTCAAATATCCGTTTCATAATGAATTTAAGCATAAACTCACTCTTTCAGTCTGTGACAATTAAAATTAGAAAGACGCTACATGCGCGCCCTGCGCATGTAGTGCCTGTATCGTTATAGTTATATTAACTTTTTAGAATCGAAGCTTATTATTGAGCTTTGATGTATAGGTCTTTCGAGAAGATCTTGTCTTCCGCGTTGTTGATTGGGAAACCACCAACATGCGGGTTAAGTAGACGAGATTTAACGTATTGGTAGATAGGAGCGATTGGCATGTCGTTTGCCATTAGCGCCTCAGCTTCTAGGTAAAGTGCTTTACGCTCTTCTTCTGAAGTTGAGTTAAGTGCTTTATCGATGATCTGGTCGTAAGCCGCGCTGTCGTAGTGAACACCACCGGTAGTGTTGTTACTCTTCATTAGCGTTAGGAACGAAGACGCTTCATTGTAGTCACCACACCAACCAGCACGTGCTACTTCGAAGTCACCAGAATCTTTAGAAGATAGGTACGTTTTCCACTCTTGGTTCTCAAGTGTTACAGAAAGACCCAGTGTTTTCTTCCACATAGAACCTAGCGCTACAGCAATCTTCTTGTGGTTCTCTGAAGTGTTGTAAAGCAGGTTGAATTTAAGTGGGTTGTCTTTACCGTAACCCGCTTCTTCAAGAAGACGTTCCGCTTCTGCGTTACGCTCTTTCTGAGACATCTTGCCGTAAGCAGGTAGCTCAGGATCGAAGCCAGCTGTGATTTCAGGCGTTAGGAAATACGCAGGTTTTTGACCTTGCGCTAGGATAGCACCTGTTACGATATCACGGTCGATCGCGTAAGAGATTGCTTGACGAACACGAACATCATCAAATGGTGCTTTCTTCGTATTGAAGATGTAGTAGTAAGTACATAGGTTACCCGCTACAGATACATCTTCTGCGTACTCTTTTTGAAGACGCTTGAAGTGCTCAGTTGGAAGTTCGTTTGTGAAATCGATTTCACCAGATAGGAAACGGTTCATTTCCGCTACTTGGTTTTCGATTGGTAGGAACGTTACTTTGTTAAGAACTGTTTTATCGTTGTCCCAGTACTGTTCGTTACGCTTGAGTACTAGACGCTCGTTAACAACCCATTTATCAACAGAGAATGCACCGTTGCCAACAAAGTGCTCTGGCTTAGTCCACTGGTCACCGTATTTTTCAACAGTTGCCTGGTGTACTGGCTTCATTGTCGTGTGGCCCATCATCATTACGAAGTATGGTACCGCTGTTTCTAATTCAACAACAAGCGTGTTTGCATCTACAGCTTTAACGCCTAGCTCACTCTTGTCTTTCTTACCCGCTACGATGTCCTTCGCATTCGCCATCTTGGTATATTCCATGTACCAAGCGTATGGAGAAGCCGTTGCAGGATCAACTGCACGTTGCCAGCTGTAAACGAAATCTTCAGCTGTTACAGGATCGCCGTTAGACCATTTTGCATCTTTACGTAGGTGGAAAGTGAATGTTTTGTTGTCTGTCGTTTCCCAGCTTTCAGCAACACCAGGGATAGTATTACCTTCGCCGTCTTGGTTCACTAGACCTTCTAGAAGATCACGAATTACGTGAGATTCTGGTACACCTTGAGATTTGTGTGGGTCGATAGTCGCAACTTCAGTACCGTTACCGCGAACCAGTTCCTGAACTTTTGCCAGTTCTGTGCCTGCTGGAACTTCAGCAGCGATAGAAAGAGTAGAAGTGGCAGCCACTGCCAAACCAGCACCTAGAAGAAGGGCCTGAGTGATTTTATTCTTGTACATTTAATAAACTCCAAGTTTTCCGTATTGCATCCATGACTTCTTTGCTTGGTTCACTGAACGGCAGTGATTTAGATTTATTTAGCTCAAATTTTAAGCATAAAAATCTAAAACCTTACAAAGATTGAGGCACACACTATCAACCATTGAAGTAATTTGCCATAAACAAGTCGCAAAAAATCGGATAATTCTCCGAATTACTCAAGGTAACAGTGTAAATCTCTAATAAAAACCTAATGAATAGTGAGTTACACATAGGGATTAATTAAAAAACAGCCTTTAGTGTTGATGTATCTGTATTGATACTTTTTTTTAGCATCTTATGCTAGAACACGGTCAGCAAATTAACATTAATGCCACATGAAATCTAATTGCACATCACATATCCCCTAAATAGACTCCACTATTTGTGAGGATTATCACTTTATACAAAACAGCATAATGCTCTGCACCAAACCGGGTTATCCAATGCACCAATCAAGACAAAATTACGCGCTGAATTTATATGCAACCACAATGAATTATCATTTATCAAATCAATGATTATCTATAAATAGATTTATAGCAGGTACAAAAAAACCGACCTAAGTGGTCGGTTTTTGACTGTCTCATATACAAATGAGTAAATGCTGAAGCAACATCACTTTAAGAGAAATTACTTCTCCCAGCGTTCCGCTGCTTTCGTGTCTGAATCACGAGAATCAACCCAACGCGTCGTTTCGGTCGTGCGTTCCTTTTTCCAAAAGGGAGCCTTGGTTTTCAGGAAGTCCATAACGAATTCACAGGCTTCAAATGCAGCACCACGGTGTGCACTGGATACACCAACGTAAACAATCTGGTCGCCGATATCTAAGTCACCTACACGGTGGATAACACGCATCTTCTGAATAGGCCAGCGAGCCTCAGCTTGGTCACAGATCTCGCTCAGTGATTTCTCTGTCATACCCGGGTAGTGCTCCAGAGACAAACCTATCACATTGTCGCCAAGGTTCATGTCGCGCACTTTACCAACGAACGTCACAATCGCTCCGGCAGCTGTACCTTGAGCCAAGTAGTCGTATTCGTCGCCTACATAGAAATCCTCAGCTGTCACTAATACTCTTGGATCCATGCTTAGCCTCCAGTCACTGGTGGGAAGAAAGCCACTTCGTCGCCGTCTTTCACTTCAGCTGTCAGAGGTACGATTGATTGGTTAAGTGCAGCCAGAAGCTTCCCCTCTTCCAATGCGATATCCCATTTGCCTTCTTGTGTCACAAGATGACTACGAATCGCTTCAATCGTCTTAAATTGTGCATCAACTTCAACGCTGTCCACACCAACAAGTTCACGAGTTTGAGCAAAGAAAAGTACTGTAATCATGACTCCACCTTAAAGTGACCAGATTTACCACCTGTCTTCTCTAGCAGGCGCACGTTTTCGATAACAATGTCTTTCTGAACAGCTTTACACATATCGTAAATCGTTAACGCAGCCACAGAAGCAGCCGTTAGCGCTTCCATCTCTACGCCCGTCTTACCCGCAAGCTTACAAACAGATTCGATGCGAACCTTGTTTTCAGACTCGATAGCTTCAAGCTGCACTTCTACTTTAGTTAATAGCAGAGGGTGACACAGGGGAATCAGATCCCACGTCTTCTTCGCCGCTTGAATACCCGCAATACGTGCCGTTGCGAAAACATCACCTTTATGGTGGCTACCAGAAACAATCAGCTCTAGCGTTTCTGCCGACATTTGAACGAAGGCTTCCGCTCTCGCTTCGCGTACTGTTTCCGCTTTAGCCGATACATCGACCATGTTTGCTTCGCCAGACGCGTTAATGTGTGTAAATTGGCTCATACTCAAACCGCCTTATACAGAAAGGTGTGGCATGAAGTTACAAGGACGGTGGCTAGCATCCATCTGTTGCTTGATGATCTTAGTCCAACCGGTGCGGCAAGCGCCTGTAGAACCTGGCATCGCAAAGATAACCGTGTGGTTAGCAAAACCCGCAATCGCACGAGATTGAATGGTCGATGTACCGATCTCTTCGTAAGATACTTGACGGAATAGCTCACCAAAGCCTTCTACTTCTTTGTCGAATAGTGGCTTAAGCGCTTCAGGCGTGCTGTCGCGAGAAGTGAAGCCCGTACCGCCAGTGATCATGATCGCTTGTACGCTTTCATCAGCGATCCACTTAGATACGATCGCACGGATCTTGTACATGTCATCAATAACGATTTGCTTATCAACCACGTTGTGACCCGCTTCTTTAGCATGCTCTGCTAGGTAACCGCCTGAAGTGTCGTTTTCTTCTGTACGAGTATCTGAAACCGTTAGTACTGCGATGTTTGCTGCTTGGAATTTGCTTTCTGCGTGACCCATTTGTTCACCTATATAAATTTTTCATTAGACTGATTCGCCCAGCCTGAAGAAGCTGAGCGATAAAATGCTTTAGAGTGTGTAGCGGGTTAACCGCCGATTGACGCCAAGTTTGGAGTCATGCCGCTGTTGCCATCGTGTAAGAAGTGGCTAACGGACTTGGTTTGAAGCTGAGCCTGAATTCGATCAATGAGTTCTTGCTCTTGTTGATCTTCTTGAATCAGATCTCTCAGTTCAACACCATGGTCGCCAAACAGACATAAGTGAAGTTTACCGGTCGCAGAAACGCGCAGTCGGTTACAACTCTCACAAAAGTCTTTCTCGTAAGGCATGATCAAACCGATTTCACCCTTGTAGTCTGGGTGGACAAACACTTGCGCCGGGCCATCGTTAACGGCTTTGACTTTTAACAGCCAACCATTAGCAATAAGCTGGTTGCGAATCGCAACGCCAGACACATGATGTTTATCGAACAACTCGTCCATCTCGCCGGTTTTCATCAGCTCGATAAAACGTAATTGAATAGGTTTGTCTTTGATCCAATTAAGGAAGGCTGGTAATTCCTGACTATTGAGGTCTTTCATTAATACGACGTTGACTTTGACTTGTTCAAAGCCAACCTCAAACGCTTTATCAATGCCTCGCATAACCTCAGTAAACTTATTCTCACCAGTGATCTGATGGAACATGCGCGAATCTAAACTATCCACGCTCACGTTTATATGGGTTAAACCAGCATCACGCCATTGCCCTACTTGTTTCTCCATGCGGTAGCCATTCGTTGTGGTGGCTACTTTTTCGATGCCTGGAGTAGAAGCAACGGTATGTATGATTTCAGGAAAGTCTTTACGCAGACTCGGCTCTCCGCCTGTAATGCGGATCTTTGAGGTACCACAATCTGCAAACGCTTTAACAACGCGTTTGATCTCGGGAACACTTAAAAAAGACGAGTTTTTTTGCCCTGACGGTTTGTAACCATCTGGCAAGCAGTAAGTACATTTAAAGTTACAGACGTCTGTAACCGACAAGCGCAAGTAATAAAACTTGCGATGGAATCTATCTTCGAATTGTTGCGCCACGGAACACCTTTCCAAACACGGGAGGCATAATCATTTCCAATTAAGCCCTTGTGACAACATGTCACTGGCTCTTGATGCGTATCGGTACAGCAAATACCACTGTGCGACTTAGCATGCGAGAGCTCGGAGTTATGGCAACTGAGCGTTATATTCACACGCGCAGTAGCTGAGTAATAAAATACTTAATATTTGTACGTGAATCTAGCTCTGATGGTAAAAAACGGGTCACATCGGCAAAAAAAACGTATCAAACGCTCAAAATAACTCTTGTTGAGTATATAGCGAGAAGCATTTAACCTAAATTATAGTTGGTAATAACCTAACAAGAACAATAAATGAATATTTACTCTTCAAAGAAAGTCGTAGCAATCGGCGGTGGCCATGGCTTAGGTCGCATGTTAGCTGCATTAAAAGACTTTGGTAACAACGCAACTGGCATTGTTGCAACGACAGATAACGGCGGTTCCACCGGACGTATTAGAGATTGCCAAGGTGGCATCGCATGGGGAGATACACGCAACTGTATCAACCAATTAATCACAGAGCCTTCAATCAGTTCGATGATGTTCGAATACCGCTTTCGTGGTCAAGGTGAGCTAGACGGTCATAACTTGGGTAACCTAATGCTGACGGCGTTAGACAACCTTTCCGTTCGCCCATTGGAAGCAATTAACCTGATTCGAAATATGCTCAAGGTCGATGTCAATATCGTGCCGATGACTGAGCATCCTTCAGACCTCACGGCTCTATCAATGGACGGCCGCTGGGTTACCGGCGAAACCAACGTTGATGACATGACGGAAAAGCTGCGCATGATGGACTTGTCTCCAGAAGTGCCAGCAACCAAAGAAGCCGTTGCTGCCGTTGAGCAAGCAGACTGCATTGTCCTTGGCCCTGGAAGCTTTTTAACCAGTGTGATGCCCCCTCTTCTCCTTCCAGAGATTGGCAAAGCAATCTCTGAGAACACCAAGGCAAAAGTTATCTTCGTTGAAAACCTTTCACCAGAGCACGGTCCCGCAGGGAAAATGACGCTTCAAGAGCAATTGGAGTGGTGTGAACGTACCTGTAAGGCAAGGAAAATAGACATCGTGTTAGGCAATGAACCTCACCCGGAACTAGAAGTGCAATGGAATTGTGTGACCACAGATCTTGCATCGGCAAACCGAGATTGGCGACACGACCGTGTGAAGCTTCAACAAGCCATTGAAGCCCAGTTGGCGTAGCCATAGGTTCAAGCGACAAACAACAAAAAAGGAGCATGCTGCTCCTTTTTTAATCTCAGTAATAACTCGCTGTTTTAAAGGTCCGTCATCAACTGCTGATATTCAGTGTACGTCGATAACAGGAGGTCTTGCATATCTTGAAAATCAATCTCGGTTACAGGCAACGCTTGCTTCACTTTTGCGTCTAAGCTAATCGCAAAACTACACAAAGAATCCGCACCAAAGCTTGCTGCGCTGCTCTTAAGCGCATGACTGATATCAGCCAAGTACTTAGAGGTATCCGACTCTTTATTTATCTCTAGGTGTTCGTAGTAGCCTTTCAACTCACCTAAAAAGATTTCCAGTAAAACCGGGACATTCTCTTGGCCTATTTCGCCGGCAAGCTCATCAACTTTTTGCTGATTTAATACTTTCGTCATTATTATTTTCTTATTGTTTGTTGATTACTGCTTCGCATTCCACGTTTGCAACTTACGGTATATCGTCGATGGACTGACATCTAAGAAACCTGCCGCACGAGGGATGTTGCCATCACACGCTTTAATGGCCTGCTCGATAGCCGTTTTCTCAGTGATCCACAATGGGAAAATATCTTTTACCGTGATGTCTTCATTCTGCTTCTCTTTCAATCGCAGACTGTTTTCAATCGGTTGGTTCAACGGTGGTGGAAGCATGTTGAGAGTAATCTCTTTGCCGTTATTCAAAACCACCACGTTCCGCAACACGTTTTGTAGCTGACGAACGTTACCCGGCCACTCATATTGATTAAAGCGATCAAGTACTTCCTGAGCAAAACGTACAAACGCCTTCCCCTCCTCGACCGACATATAGCCTAGCAGAGAATACGCGATCTCGATGACATCTTCACCACGCTCACGCAATGGCGGCAAGTGCAATGGAATCACGTATAAACGATAGTATAAATCTTCTCTAAAGCGACCTTCTTGTACTTCTTTCCAAGGGTCACGGTTGGTCGCACACACAAAACGAACGTCGACACTCTTCATCTTCGAAGAGCCGACTTTTTGGAAAGTACCGGTTTGGATAAAGCGCAGCAGCTTGGTTTGCAGCTCTAAGTCCATTTCGCACAGTTCATCAAGGAACAGTGTTCCACCATCAGCAAGCTCAGCAGCACCTTGGCGATCGGTCGCAGCACCGGTAAAGGCACCTTTAACGTGGCCAAACAGCTCACTTTCAATCAGGTCTTTAGGGATAGCGGCACAGTTAATCGCGATGAACGGCTTATCGCCACGCTTACTCGCCGCATGAATGGCTTCTGCACATACCTCTTTACCGGTACCACTTTCACCAGTAATGAAAATGCTCGCCTTACTCGATGCAGCAGAATCGATAGTTCGGTAAACCTGCTGCATGGTTTGGCTGCTGCCGATAAAACCTTGGTAGTTCTGGTTTCCCGGGTGTTCCGAGCTATTTTTAAGCTTGGTGGCTTTGCGGATCGCATTATTCACCGTAATACGGAGTCGGTCGGCTTCACACGGTTTGATAAGGAAATCTTGAGAGCCATGACGCATCGCTTCTACAGCGGTATCGATAGAGCCGTGAGCCGTCATGAAGATAACTGGAACTTCAGGGTATTTTTGTTTTACAGCAAATAGTACGTCCATACCCGTCATATCAGGCAGACGTAGATCTAATAAAATAAGGTCTGGGATTCGATGATTCAAACTCTCGATTGCATCGCGGCCAGTGCCGACAATGTTGATATCAATTTCGAGCGGTGTAAGATACGAGCGATATAAAGCTGCTACCGAAGCGGTATCCTCTACCATCAACAAATACTTCGATTTGTTATCTAGCGTTTTTGATTGCATATCCTAGCCATTTATAATTTGCATTTCTTATTATAGTCGCATTCCGCTTTGCATTATGCAAATTAGCAACAATATTTGTAGTGTGTTTTTTTACTTACTTCAAACAATCAATGTTTTATCTATCTGGCACGAACGATGCAACGGTTTAAATGACCTTCGGGTCACCTAGCCAACTGACGTTGTTAGTGGACCGAGTGTTCACAAACGTAAGCCAGTAGAACATTTACTACTGGCTGTTTTTTTGCCTGAAACACTCTCAATTCTTGTATTGAGGGGAACAATTCTTCGAATGAAAAGTGAGATTAGCTGTTGGTAATAAACTGCTTTCTTAGCTGCTCAATTTCATCACGCTTCTGTGCTGCCAATTCAAATTCCAGATTCTGAGCATGCTGATACATCGCAGCTTCTAGCTTACTGATCTCTTTATCAAGCTGTTGCGGCGTAAGTACGGCATAACTTTCAGAAGGCTCAGCCACCTTAGATAAAGGAACTTGCTTCGATTGGCGCTGCTGCTTCGACTTGGTTAGATCACCCAGTTCCATAATGTCTTTAATATTGCGTTTCAACGCTTGCGGCGTGATACCTTGCTCTTCGTTGTAGGCTTGCTGTTTCTCGCGACGACGATCGGTTTCATCAATCGCTTTTCTCATCGACTTAGTAATCGAATCACCATAAAGGATCGCTCTACCTTCCAAGTTACGCGCAGCACGACCAATGGTTTGAATCAGAGAACGCTCAGAACGCAAGAAGCCCTCTTTATCTGCATCAAGAATCGCCACCAGCGACACTTCAGGCATATCCAAACCTTCACGAAGTAAGTTAATGCCCACTAACACATCGAACTCGCCCAAACGTAGGTCTCGGATGATCTCTACACGCTCAACGGTATCGATATCCGAGTGCAAGTAACGCACTTTAACGCCGTGCTCACTTAGGTATTCGGTTAAGTCTTCTGCCATTCTCTTGGTCAACGTGGTAACCAAAACACGCTCTTCTTTCACTGAACGGATTCTGATTTCAGACAGCAAGTCATCCACCTGCGTCGCGACAGGTCTTACTTCGATGATTGGGTCTAACAGACCAGTAGGACGTACCACTTGATCAGCAATCTCGCCATCTGATTTTTCAATCTCGTAATTACCTGGTGTTGCCGACACAAAAATCGTTTGTGGGGCTATAGACTCAAATTCTTCAAACTTCATTGGACGGTTATCCAATGCAGAAGGCAGTCTAAAACCAAACTCGACCAAGGTTTCTTTACGAGAACGGTCACCTTTATACATCGCACCAATTTGCGGCACAGTCACGTGTGACTCATCGATGATCAGCAAACCATCATCAGGCAGGTAGTCAAATAACGTTGGCGGCGCTTCCCCTTCCGCACGGCCGCTCAAGTATCGTGAATAGTTTTCGATACCGGAACAGAAGCCAAGCTCAGTCATCATCTCAATATCAAACTGAGTTCTTTGAGAGATACGCTGCTCTTCCAAAAGCTTATTGTTGTCTTTTAAGTATTGAGCACGATCGCGCAGTTCGTCCTTGATGTTCTCAATCGCCTCAAGGATTTTTTCTCTTGGCGTTACATAGTGAGTTTTTGGATAAACCGTAAAGCGCGGCAAGTCTCTTTGTTTCACCGCACCAGTCAGAGGATCAAAAATACTAATACAGTCCACTTCGTCATCGAACATCTCAATTCGAACCGCATCTTGGTCAGATTCAGCCGGAAAGATATCAATCACCTCACCACGAACACGGAACTGACCACGTTCAAAGGCGACATCGTTTCTTGAATATTGCAGCTCAGCCAATCGACGCAGGATGTCTCGCTGATCCATCACCTCGCCACGACTCAAATGAAGCATCATCTTCAAATAAGACTTAGGATCACCCAGACCGTAGATAGCCGACACAGAAGCCACAATGATGGCGTCTTTTCGTTCTAATAAGGCTTTGGTTGCCGAAAGCCTCATTTGTTCGATATGAGCGTTCACAGACGCATCTTTCTCGATGAACGTGTCCGTGGTTGGAACGTAGGCTTCAGGTTGGTAGTAATCGTAGTAAGAAACGAAATACTCAACGGCATTGTTTGGAAAGAAAGATTTCATCTCACCGTAAAGTTGAGCCGCCAATGTCTTGTTAGGCGCTAACAGAATCGCAGGTCTTTGAGATTGGGAAATGACGTTGGCAAGGGTAAAGGTTTTACCTGAGCCCGTTACCCCTAGTAGAGTTTGATGTGCCAAACCAGAATCTAATCCGTCTAGTAATTTGGTTATCGCTGTCGGCTGATCACCGGACGGGCTGTAGTCCGATACCAAGTCAAAGAGTTTACTCATAGGTCGCCATTTCCATACTGTTTTTTTAATCAGGTCATTGTCACTCTAGGAGGAGTGTCGTTGCAACAATTATCTAAAGAAATGCATCTTAAGATCAGAGATCAGTTATAGCTTTTATTTTTAGAACTTGGTATTATTCGTGCCCTGCAAAGTTTCCCCAGCTAAATTACTCGAATTTTAATCCACTACTTTTCCCCAAAAAACCTAAAAATACCGCTTGTTTTACTGTTCGTTTTATAATCTACAAAAGTTATACAATTGCGACATTTTGCTATAAATCTTTTAAATACATTACGTTAGATAAGGTTTTTACATTTTTCGATTTATCCCGATTATTGTTGTTAAAGTTTCACACACACACTTATCCACAATTTTGGTGGATAACTAAAGCAAAGCTAAATCCTATAAGGCGTTCAAGAAAGTAAAGTTTTTTATCTTACTTTTTTCTGATATTTTTTATTGACAGAAATCCGGACAATTATTAGAATTCGCGTCGCTAACAAGCAATTCCCCTTTAGTTCAGTTGGTAGAACGGCGGACTGTTAATCCGTATGTCGCAAGTTCAAGTCTTGCAAGGGGAGCCAAATTTAAAGAAGCCGCATCATTCGATGCGGCTTTTTGCGTTTTAGTCGAAACAAAAGCCCTACAGGCACAGCTTTGATTAACTCACATCCATAAAAAACGCCTCACAAGGAGGCGTTTGGGCTTAGTGACTAAACTGAGCGTTATTCTAGATTCGACGTCGTTTTAGCGGTTATGCTTCTGCTGCAACAACATTCGTCTGAGTCTCGTTACCCGCTTGGTCTTTATCAAACCCTTCATGCAGGTGGTAGTAGCGCTTATAAACAAGAGCACTTACCGTCATTAGAATCGCTGGTAAACCTACCATCATAAACTGCAGTCCCATGATAGTGCTGTCAGACTGTTCCACGTTTGGTACATAACCCACCACAGACAAGCCCATACCAACAATAAAACCACCAGCCGCGCCTGCAAACTTAACAAGCATCGTTTGAACAGAGAAGATAACACTCTCACTGCGACGACCCGTTTTGTGTTCACCGTAATCAACAACATCGGCAAGCATTACAGTTTGCAGTGCGTTAGCGATACCCACACCAAACTTGATAGCAGCACCTGCGATACCGATTAGAATCGCGTTACCTGGAGCGATAAAGCCCATGATAAGTAGAGTGGTACAAGACAGCACTGGGAAGCCACAAGCGATAACCCATAGGTGTTTGCGTGGTAACACTGATGCAATACGAGGGAACAAGAATACGCCTGCAACTTCAGCGATACCTGCCACCATCATATAAACGGGGAACAAGTCAGCGTTGCCTAAAGCGTAAGAGAAGTAGTAAATCGCAAAACCACCCACCAACAAGTTTGCTATTTGGAACGACAATACGGTACCAATAAGTGCTTTTAGTTGGTCATTCTTACCAATGATAACCATTACATCTTTAAAGCTGAAACGCTCAGCTGGTTTCGCATTTGCTGGTGCCGATTTTTCTTTTACGTTGCGAGCAATCAAGAATGCACTCATCACGAACAGCACAGCAATCAACATAGCAACGTTGAAGAAACCTTGTCCTTGGTCGCCGTCACCCAGTTTACCGACAATATGTAGCCCGTAAGTACCCGTAATAAACCACGCCAAGCTAGCAAATAATCGTGGCCAAACAACCAGCTTTTCACGTTCTTGACGAGAGCTCGATAGTGCAGGAATCAAAGACCAATATGGAATGTCCATAATAGTGTACGTAAGGCCCCACAGAATATAAGCAGCCGCTGCATAAATGTATAACGTAGTGCCTTCAAACATATGCGTACTAAAAAGACCAACAAGCACTACAGCATTTAACAGGGTTCCAATCACTATCCAAGGACGGAATTTACCAAACTTAGAGCGTGTGTTATCAACGATAACGCCCATCATTGGGTCGGTCACCGCGTCGACAATGCGTGCGGCCAAAAAGATAGTACCCACAAATGCCGCTGACAGCCCAGCAACATCGGTGAAGTAAAACATTAAGAAGATGTAGATTGGAGCACAGGCAAAGTCTTTACCTAAAGCCCCAAGTCCATACGATAATTTGGTTTGTAGAGTAATTTGATCAGACATAGTATTTCCTTCAGGCGCGTAACTTCATCTCCTAACAGACGTTGAAACGCTTACCTTTTATTTATAATAATTTATCCACTCAAGTTCTGTTTTAGAGCCACTCTGTGGTCGCTTCTTAAAACACTCAAGTATCAAGTCCGATGCTAATGTAACCATTCCAACGAACAGATACTGTGATCAACAACCACTCCATGGAAACGTTTTCAGTCAAATATCCAAAGTGAGAGATCGAACAATAAAACCCTCGAATTGATAGAGAATATCGCTAATTAAAGTGCTCAAAACAGTTCATTGTGTGAAGTAACGCATGAGAACGATTACATAAGTACAGTATCACGCTGGGAATACCTACAGTTCTCCAATCTATACGGGCACATCAAATTGATTTGATAGTTCATGACGGCTTATTAAAGGCAATAAAAAACCGCGTAATTTCACCTACGCGGTTCATCAAATATAAAGCCTATGCTAAAACTTACTCGATACGTTCAAACTTAATCAGCATCGCTGTTTCTGCGTCAAGTATTGGCATCGTCAGCCCCACCTCGGCACACCAAGCACCTGATAATTCACAGCAAGACTCTGTCCATGGCGGTTGATAATTCACAATATCATCGTAATTTGACGGTTTATCAATCACAGATACCTTGTATAAACTTTGTGGATCTAGCCCAGGTATACGCAAATGACCACTCAATGAATTGGTTGGCATCGCAAGCTGTGCAATCATCACCACAGCTACTGACACATCTTCGGAGACGACCGCATGGATTTGATGGGCACTATCGTCCGTTGGAACTCGCCAAGTTCTCCCGCTATGCAGTAACGGGCGCAGCATCTTATGTAGCTTGATGTAGTGTTCAAAGCCCTGCTTCTCTTCTTGCACTTCTTTCACAGGATCTAATTCAATCCCCATATGACCAAACAGTGCTGTTAGACCACGAAACTCAATACTATGACGACGACGAGTGCTGTGGCAGTGGCTCGCACCAATATGGCTTCCCATTACCTCAGGGGGGAAGAAGTAACTCATCCCACGCTGAATCGTTTGTCTTTCCAGCGCGTCATTGTTATCAGACGCCCAAAAACGTTGCGTACGCTTAAGAACCTCAAAATCGATACGACCACCACCAGCCGCACACGATTCAATATCAACCATTGGGTGCTTCTCTCGGACTTTATCGACCAACTCATAATAACGAGCGGTTTGTTGATGAGCCGCAGCCCTGCCTAGATGCGCAGGTTGTACAACTTCTCGGTTCATATCCCACTTAATGTAAGCAATGTTGTACTGACTTAAGAAGTGGTCAAGACGCTCAAACAAAAAGTCGAATGCTTGTTGATTCTGAAGATCGATAACATATTGATTACGACCCGTTGGTTGGTCATAGCCGTCAACCGCAAGCAACCAGTCTGGATGGGCTCGGTATAAGTCAGAATCCTTATTGATCATCTCAGGTTCGAACCACAATCCAAACTCCATACCCAACTGATTAACGTGCTCAACTATCGGATCTAAACCATTTGGGTATTTTTCTTCATCTAAGAACCAATCCCCTAGCGCAGCCTTGTCTCCGCAGCGCCCTTTGAACCAGCCATCGTCAATGATAAAACGCTCTACTCCCATATCCGCGGCTTGGCTAGCCATCGACATAATATAATCAGGATCATGGTCAAAATAGATGCCTTCCCAAGTATTAAGATGGATAGGTCGAGGCTTTTGTGCGAAAGACTCCGGCAAGATGGAACAACGCACATGGGAGTGGAACTGATGGCTCATTCCATTTAAGCCTTCCGAACTGAAACTGGCATATAACCAAGGTGTCGTTAAGCTTTCACCTTCATCCAATGTAATCTCACCCGGTAGATAAATAACTTCCGCTTGCACGTAGCGACGACCGTCTGCTTTTACATCCGCGCGCAGTCTGTGGTTACCACTCCAAGCGAAGTGAATCCCCCACACATCACCTGCCATTTCATTAAAGTTAGCGGTACCGACAACCATCGCTGGATAATGTTCATGAGACGTTCTTCCGCGACGATTTTCTTGCTGATAGCCCCCTTGCTGTAAGGGTTGACGCACCGTTTGGAACTCATGTACCCAGCGGCCGTAGTACGTCATCAACTCATTAGCTCTTGCTGGTAATGGCAAAGTATTGGCGAGACGGTTCACCTGATAAAGGCCGGCTTTAACGTTGGTTAAGGTGTGACGAGATTTCACAACATCATGTTTATCGAGGCATAACTCGGTTGTTAAACGTAAGCCTGCACGTATATCTTCACTCTCAATGATTAGGCTAGATGGTGTTTGTTGAACATCCGTAATAGAGAAAACAGGCGCCCAGTCCAATCCGTCTCGGTGCCCTTCTAATGCCGGACTGCTGAAAACACCGCGCCCGAGCTCTGGGCTCAGAGACATAGCAACATCATTATCAAGGCGGCCGTATGGAACCGGTCTTTCAAGAGAAACACGGAAGCTAGCTAAATCACCACGAACGGGAGCTCCCCAATGAAGAATTTCGGCAAAATCGCCAAGTTCTACAATCAGTTGCGAGTGTTGACCGGTAATATCAATTAGGGATTTATTCGTCATTTTTTTAACCTTAACGCGTTTAATTACCCAGTATCATAATTATTAAGCCCAGAGTTTCTGTGATCAAACTCGAAATCATGAAAACGTTTCCAGTAAATATTCAAGACTGATAACTTTGGTAAATAACTCCTAATTCAAAGATTTAGATTGACCACCATTCCATCTCATATTGCCTACCTCTAGGTAGAATTGAACTTTCCACTCTAAATAAAGCAATATAAAACGATAATTAATGGCAATTTAATCTTTTAAATTCAGTATATTAAATCAAAGTTCCCATTAACACATAGGCTAAAATACATTTCCTCTTGAACTGATCACATCACACTCGTATTCTTAGATCTTCGAGTACATCTATGAAGTGTCTCTCTGGGTCCTAACTTTTACATTCCAGCTTGACGGTACAGAACACGATGCTTGTAGCCTTGCTGCTGCATTTGCTTTGATACTTACTTCCTTGTCTCACGAGCCCAGTTATCATTAACTGGGCTGCTTTTCCTCAAAGCCCTCGAACAACCCGACACTCAAAGTACCTCAAACCCGCTTCACCTCAAATTCCAAGACAACCAACAGCATAATCACTCCCTCTAAACCACCACATAGCACTGAGTAAAGAAAACGATTCCACTTTAAAATCACAAAACCTAGCGTAAAAACACCTATACAAGCCCAATAATCAGATCAAAATCACACAAAATAATCACAAACCCATCAATAGCATAAAAATGCCAACTTCATCATGAAAACGTTTCCAGAGTTTATTTACACTCTCGCTCGAGTTAGGACTCAAACATAAAAATATCCATAAATAAAAAATAATGGAGACACTTCATGAAACAAAAAATGCTAGTCAAAGCATTAGGATTCACTCTGTCCCTCGCCCCATTAGTCAGCTTCGCTGCAGTGGAGAACGTAACGTATTTTGGTTATGCAAAATGGGGCAACATCTACACCGATAATGACCAACATAACGACGGCAAAGGAGAACGCAACGACGTTATTCGAGCGGGCCAAGGTTACGGTAACTACCGTTTAGGTAATGAACTAAATTGGTGGGAAGCGGGAGTGAAAGCCGATGTATGGCGTGACAATGACGCCTATTTTGACACCACGATTTATCTAGGCAGTGGAGATAGCTGGGGAGACGTGAGTACGATTCAGCTTTGGTCAGCAGGCCATGGGCTTATCGACGGCCAACCCAACGCAAAAATTTGGGCAGGTGAACGTTTTTACCGTCGCCACGAAGTCCACATGATAGATGTGAAGTACTGGGATACATCCAGCACCGGTCTTGGTATTGAAGATTGGGATCTCGGCTTTGCTGATGCTCACTTAGCTTGGATGGCACCAAACTCTTCAAGTGACGATGGACGCAGCCTTCATAACATCGATGCCCGCTTAAGTGGCATTGAGCTAAGTGAAACAGCAGACCTAACACTCGGCCTAAACTACGTAACCACGCAGAACTCAAGCTACGACGATAAAGACATTACTACTTCTGGCGCAATGCTCTCTGCTCTTTACCGTCAAGCTTGGAACTACGGTTCAAACACCTTGGCCTTCCAATATGGTACCGATGCGTTGGCAGGTGGATTAATGAGTGCTGAAGGTGGATCAAACAGAAAATACAGCACGGGTGTGGAACACGATGGTTCTAGCTGGCGCCTATTTAACCACGGTGACTTGAATATCAGTGAAGATGTTCAAGTGATGTACTCCATCGCTTATCAAGACAAAAACCTAGATAACAACGATGGTGAGAAGTGGTTCAGTGTCGGAGCTCGTCCTCAATATGCTTGGACAGATTACATGTCGACAGCATTAGAGGTGGGTTACGAAACGGTAGAAGCTCAAAACGGCTCGGGCACCAACGATATGTATAAAGTGACCGTGGCTCAAATGTTCCAAGCTGGAAAAGGGGTATGGGCTCGTCCATCTATTCGTATTTTTGCGACGTACTCTGAATCCAACAACGAATGGGATCGTGGTAACGAGACTTATGGAACGGCAACAAGCATCAATGCCGAGACTGTTGACGAGATTACCTTTGGTTTCAACGTAGAGACTTGGTGGTAAACCACCACACCCGAGCGTCTGTTCAATCAACCAATTGACGCTCAACACTGGAATAGCAATTTAACGGGGAAAGCCGATGTTTTCCCCTTTACTAAGGTAGCAATCAGATGAAATTAAAATCATTGGTGATCATTGTCGCGGCACTCACAGTTAGCGCATGCAGCGGAATACCTGAAAAGGAACTTAATACTGATTTCAATGAGAGTGCATGCTGCTCTCAGCTGAGTGCGCTGCCAATGACGCAATTGTCTGTTCCATTCCACCAACAAGTGATTATGGACGGTCATTTACCGACCCTTTCCTCTTCATTGTTAAATGACAATACACAAGCGGATAGCCAACGCTTTCCGACCATCGCGTACCAAATCAGTGACACGACAGAATCGCTGTCCTTACTCATTCGTTCATACATTAAAAATGATGCGCTATTCGCACCGTCTATTTATGTCTTTGACAAACAATGGCGACTGCTTGGTCAATACAGTACTAACGACTTCACTTACTACCCGACAGCGATGCAAGGGTTAGAAAGAATTGAAGCATCAATTGCACTCGAACCTCAACGAGACAACGCGCAATTTATTGTGGTCAGCGCCGATAGCACTAAGTTAGATAGCGCCATCAATCGAATTCATCCTGAAGATCTGTATTCAGAATCTCAGCAGATTATTGGCAATAAGCAACTGCCGTTGACTGCGACGTTGAGCAACGTAGGTGTCATTGATGTTACGGCAAGCAAATCAACAAACAGTGCGGTTTTGACTCTATTGGCTGAGCTTGGTGTTTCATCCGACAATGAACCCGAAACCTTAGGTTCAAAGCAAGTTTCTCAACCATCAAATCAGACAATTGAAACCAATCAAAAGGCGCAATGGCTGAATATCCAAAAAGACATTGACCAAGCCCTAAACAACAATGACATCAAACAAGCTGCATTTATTGCTAATCAAGCGGCCGAACAGGGCATACCCGAAGCAAAAGATTATTTATTAAAACAGCTCGCTGAATAGCTGAATAAGCCAACAGAACAATACGCATAACCAACGATTTGATAACGGTCATCACGGCTTAAAAGACCGATGACTTAATAGAATTATTACCCATATTGAACACTTTAAGAGTAGGAATACCATGAAGGCATTTTCAAACATCATCCAAAGACGCGATTGGGAAAACCCACAGTCTGTGAATATCCACTGCCTTAATGCGCACAGCCCATTATCAAGCTACCGCAACCTTAAGCACGCTCGAGACGGCATTGAGTCACAACGTAAATCTCTTAATGGACAATGGAAGTTCAAATACTTTGATGCACCTGAACAAGTTGACGGTGAATTTATCGAAACAAGTTTCAATGACTCACAATGGGACGAGATTACCGTACCATCGAACTGGCAAATGCAAGGCTACGATAAACCTATCTACGCCAACGTAAAATACCCATTTGAAGTGAACCCACCGTTTGTACCGGCAGAAAACCCAACCGGTTGTTACCGCACTCAAATTACGTTGACTAAAAATGACCTAAAGAACACCCAACGTATTATCTTTGATGGCGTCAATTCCGCTTTTCATCTTTGGTGTAATGGCAATTGGGTTGGTTACAGCCAAGATAGCCGCTTACCTGCCGAGTTCGACTTAACTCAGTATCTAACGGTTGGCGACAATACGCTTTCTGTCATGGTGATACGTTGGTGTGATGGTAGCTATTTAGAAGACCAAGATATGTGGTGGCTAAGCGGTATTTTCCGTGATGTGACCTTACTAGCTAAACCAAAGCAGTGCATTGAAGATGTGTTCGTTACGCCGGACTTAGACGCATGCTATCGCGATGGTTCACTGTCTATTGTCACCAAAATTACGGCACCAGACACTTACCAAGTTCAGGTTCAACTGTTTGACGGTGAAAACGCGGTGACTGAACCGCTTATCGATCGCCCTCATAATCGACGAATTGACGAGCGTGGCACCTACGATGATGTGGTATTCCAAACTCTTCATGTTCGAGATCCGAAGAAATGGAGCGCAGAAGTTCCTAACCTTTACCGAATTGTCGTGTCATTGCTTGATAGGCAAGGTAACCACATAGAAAGTGAAGCTTATCAAGTTGGATTCCGTAAAGTCGAAATGACAGACGGTCAGCTAAAGCTAAACGGCAAACCGCTATTGATTCGCGGCGTCAACCGTCATGAGCATCACCCAGAGTTGGGGCATGTGATGACAGAAGAAGACATGATCCGCGATATCTGTCTAATGAAGCAGTACAACTTCAATGCTGTGCGCACCGCTCACTACCCTAACCACCCACGATGGTACGAGCTGTGTGACGAATACGGTTTATATGTGTGTGATGAAGCGAACATCGAGACCCATGGCATGCAGCCTATGAATCGCTTGTCTGCGGACCCGCAATGGGCACACGCTTATATGAGTCGCTATACGCAAATGGTCATGCGTGATAAGAACCACCCTTCTATCATCATCTGGTCTTTGGGCAACGAGTCAGGGCACGGCAGCAGCCACAATGCGATGTATGCTTGGTCGAAACAGTACGATCCTTCTCGCCCGGTACAGTATGAAGGCGGTGGTTCAAATACCACAGCGACCGATATCATTGCGCCAATGTACGCACGCGTTAACAGCACTATCGAAGACGATGCCGTTCCAAAATGGTCTATCAAGAAATGGGTTTCTCTGCCTAACGAGCAACGCCCGCTTATTCTTTGTGAATACGCACACGCAATGGGTAACAGTTTGGGTAGCTTTAATGATTACTGGGATGCATTCCGAGAATATCCTCGCCTACAAGGCGGTTTCATCTGGGATTGGGTTGACCAAGGACTAAGCCAATGGGATGAAAACGGTGAACACTTCTGGGCCTACGGTGGAGACTTTGGCGATGTCATCAACGACCGTCAGTTCTGCATCAACGGTTTGATCTTCCCAGATCGCAGCGTACACCCGACCTTGGAAGAGGCGAAATACTGCCAGAGAATGATCAATGTGACGTTAGCAGAGCAAACTGAAGATCAATGCCGCCTAACGGTAACCAATGAAAACCTGTTCCGAGCGACTGACAATGAAATCTTACGCTGGCAATTGCTCGAAAATGGCATCGTGATTCAATCAGGGCAACAAGTCTTATCCGTTGCTGAAGATAGTAAACAAGAGCTGGTAATTGACCTCGCTTTCACACCAAAAGCACAAGCCGAATATCATCTCAACACCGATATTACTCTGACTCATTCAACCAAGTGGGCAGAAGAAGGCCATGTTTGTGCGACGGAGCAATTTGCTTTACGTAACCATGCTGGCTTGCAACTCCCGATCACGGCAAATGCTTTGGCTCCCCAGTTACATCAGCAAGACAATAAAGTGGTCGTGTCTAGCCTAGATGAAACACATCAATGGCAATGGGATACAGAGAGTGGATTGTTGACCCACTGGATCGTTGATGGGCAACCGCAAGTTATCAAGGCACCTGTCGATAACTTCTATCGCGCGCCACTTGATAACGACATTGGTATCAGTGAGATAGACAACATCGACCCAAATGCATGGGCTTGTCGCTGGGAACTTGCAGGCATTGGTCAATGGGAGCGTCAGTGTACAAGTTGTGTCGTGCAAGCGCTCGCAGACTCAGTACAAGTGGCGTCAGTATTCGCCTACCAATTTAATGGCCAAATCCAAGCGATTACCAAATGGCAATACACCTTAAATAACCTAGGCGAAATGAATATCGCGGTTGATGTCAACTTAGCCGATCACTTACCACCGATGCCACGCATTGGTCTTGAGATGGAGCTACCTTTACCACTCGAAACAGCCAATGAAACTCCGGTTTCGTGGCAGGGATTAGGTCCTTTTGAAAACTATCCAGACCGTTTGGCTGCTGCTCGATTCGGTTTACACAGTCAGACACTGGATCAGATGCACACGCCGTATATATTCCCAACCGATAGCGGTTTACGTTGCGGAACCAAAAACTTGAATGTTGGAAATATCGGGATCGAAGGCGATTTTTCATTCAGTGTGAGTCAGTACAGCCAGCAACAATTAACGGATGCTAAGCATACCAATGACCTGACTCGTGAAGAGAAAATCTATGTACGCGTAGATAACCAACATATGGGCGTTGGTGGTGATGATTCTTGGAGTCCAAGTGTTCACCAAGAGTTTCAACTCACCGACAATCAATATCGTTATCAGGTTACGCTAACAAGCGCATCGTAAGTAGATTCGGGCCAAGTGGTTTGCTCTAAAGCCACTTGGTTCCCTATTACTTTGGGTTACCTGTGATTACCTTACTTCACGCGACAACAGCTCACACGCCAATGTGACTCAAAAGCCAAGCTCAAATCTAGAGCTTGGCTTTTTATTTTCAAACTAATCAGCCAACCAAAAATAAACCATCAAACCTCGTCATATTTGATGTTTAATATTTGAATTGCCTAACTATCCGTTGTTAAATGTCCAACCACCAGCACACAGCATTATATTCAGAATAAGAGAGCGGAATGGCTACCATTAAAGATGTTGCGAAGGAAGCAGGCGTATCAATCGCGACCACCTCTCGAGTAATCAACAATGCACCTCACACCAGTGAAACCGCAATTGCGGCGGTAAAAGCCGCTATGGAAAAACTCGGCTATCGCCCAAATGCCAACGCCCGTGCATTGGTCAGCAAATCTTCAAACGCGATTGGTGTACTGGTTAATGATGTTTCTGCCCCGTTCTTCGGCTCGATGATCAAAGCCATTGATACCGTGGCAAGTGAGCAAGAAAAGCAGCTACTGATTGGCAGCGGCTACCATGACGCGACCAAAGAGCGTAATGCGATTAACTTGCTGATCAACAGCCGCTGCGAATCACTCGTGGTTCATAGCAAAGGCATTAGCGACGAAGAATTGGTTAAGCTAGCCAATGAAGTGCCCGGCTTAGTTCTCATCAACCGAATTGTTCCCGATATCGAACACCGCTGTATTGCTCTCGACAACCGCCGCGGCTCTTACATCGCGACTGAGTATTTGATTAAAAACGGCCACAAGCACATTGGCTACATCTGCTCGAGTCACGATATTGAAGATGCTCACGACCGCTTAGGTGGCTATTTGGATGCATTGAAAGATCACGGTATTGAATCGAACGATGAGTACATCGAATATGGTGAACCTGACGAGCTAGGCGGTGAGCAAGCCATGGTTAACTTAATGGCAAAAAACACAGATATCACAGCCATTGCAACGTATAACGACTACATGGCAGCAGGCTGTTTGGCGTTATTACAAGAAAATGGCGTTCGTATTCCAGAAGATATATCAGTTATTGGGTTTGATGACGGCCACATTGCTCGCTTCATCTACCCTCGATTGACCACCATTCGTTACCCAATTCAAGTCATGGCTAATCAAGCGGTTAAGCTCTCTCTGCAACTCGCAAGTGACGAGCCAAAAGAACACACGGAACATAAGCTATTTATGCCAATTTTGGTGCGCAGAGCCTCTGTTCGAAACATTAATTGAGAAAGCTCAGGTTCATAAAGACTAAGTCATTTCGTTCCTCGACACTTTTTACAACAAAGAAAATAGGATTGATTCGATGAGTTATCATTGAGTTAATCTTATTTTTCATTCCCCGCAAATACCCACCTATACTTAACCTGATCCATCTTAATCAAACGGTTACCCGTTGATTTTTTCACCAAGTGTCTAAATCCCTAGTGATCCTTGGTTGTTATTAGGTGAGCAAAGCAGGATAATATCGGGATCGGAATCTCAAGAATTAATCCATTATGACCGAATACCTTTTGTTGTTGGTTGGCACAGTGCTGGTCAATAACTTTGTGCTAGTGAAGTTTTTAGGACTATGTCCATTTATGGGAGTCTCCAAGAAACTGGAGACTGCGATTGGCATGGGCCTCGCGACGACTTTCGTTCTAACGTTAGCGTCGGTCTCTGCATACCTAGTAGAAACCTACATCCTTACCCCTCTGGGTATTGAATACCTGCGTACCATGAGTTTCATCTTGGTTATCGCGGTGGTTGTTCAATTTACGGAAATGGTCGTTCACAAAACCAGCCCGACTCTTTATCGCCTGCTGGGTATCTTTCTGCCTCTTATCACCACCAACTGTGCGGTATTAGGTGTGGCACTTCTGAACATCAATGAAAACCACAACTTCATTCAGTCGATCATCTATGGTTTCGGCGCAGCGGTGGGTTTCTCTCTTGTATTGATCTTATTTGCTGCAATGCGTGAACGTATTGCGGTTGCTGATGTTCCAATGCCATTCAAAGGCGCATCGATTGCGATGATCACAGCAGGCCTAATGTCTCTGGCATTCATGGGCTTTACTGGGTTGGTGAAATAAACATGAGTACCATTTTAATTGCGATCATTGCGCTAGCCGTTTTAGCCGCTGTTTTTGGCGCTATTTTGGGCTTTGCTTCTATCCGTTTTAAAGTTGAAGCTGATCCTATCGTCGATCAAATCGACACCATTTTACCGCAAACTCAATGTGGCCAGTGTGGCTACCCTGGCTGTCGCCCATACGCAGAGGCGATCGCTAACGGAGACAAGATCAACAAATGTCCTCCGGGCGGCCAAGCAACCATTGAGAAGCTAGCAGATTTAATGGGCGTAGAAGTTGAAGACTCCGCTCATGACTTAGATAACAAAGTAAAAACCGTTGCCTTCATTCACGAAGATATGTGTATCGGCTGTACCAAGTGTATTCAAGCCTGCCCTGTTGACGCCATTGTTGGTGGCACCAAGGCACTGCACACAGTAATTAAAGATGAATGTACAGGTTGTGATCTATGTGTCGCACCGTGCCCTACTGACTGTATTGAAATGATTCCAGTGGCAACAACGACTGAAAATTGGAAATGGCAGATGAACATCATCCCTGTTACTGATATCACTAACCAAGCGACTGATGCGACTGCGTCAGAGCCTAAAGCATAGGGTTAGTATGATCTCTTTAATTGAACAAATTCGCACGGGCTCTATTTGGAACTTCCCTGGTGGCGTGCACCCTGCTGAAAACAAGAAACAGTCGAATACTACTGATATCGTCCATGCAAGGCTTCCAGAAGAAATCGTTCTTCCTGTGAAACAGCACATCGGTAAGCCGGGGAACCTATTGGTTGCTGCTGGCGACACTGTGTTAAAAGGTCAGCAACTTACGGCCTTAGACACAGGTTTTACTTTGCCAGTACACGCACCAACATCGGGTGTGATTACCGCTATCGAACCGCGAACTACCGCTCACCCTTCAGGCTTGAGCGAAATATGCGTGGTTATTAAACCTGATGGCCTAGACACTTGGATTGAAAAAAATCCAGTTGAAGATTTTTCGACAAAGACTTCTGACGAACTGCTTGATGTGATTCGCCAAGCTGGTATTTCAGGCATGGGCGGCGCAGGTTTCCCTACGGCTAAGAAGCTTCAATCAGGCTTAGGTCGTACCGACATTTTGATCGTCAACGCTGCGGAATGTGAACCTTACATCACCTCTGATGACAAGTTGCTTCAAGAACATGCCGACGAAGTATTAAACGGCATCGAAGTGGTTGAACACATTCTTCAACCAAAGCTGACGGTTATCGGCATTGAAGACAACAAACCAGATGCGATAAAAGCACTTGAGATTGCAGCGAAAGACAAAGATATCGTCATTCGCGTTATCCCAACCAAATACCCTTCTGGTGGTGAGAAGCAACTTATCAAGATCCTCACCAACAAAGAGGTTCCAGCTGGCGGCATTCCTGCAGACATTGGTGTTTTGGTTCAGAACGTCGGCTCTCTTTACTCGATTAAGCGAGCGGTAATTGACGGCGAACCTGTGGTTAACCGCGTTGTGACATTAACCGGTAAAACCTTTAAGCAACCTCGTAACGTTTGGGCGCTATTAGGCACACCAGTACATGAGTTACTTGAAGAGTTTGGCTACAAAGCAGATAAAAAACTGCCGCGTTTAATTTTGGGCGGCCCGATGATGGGCTTTACCTTGCCGCATGCCAATGTGCCAATCACCAAAACGTCGAACTGTATTTTGGCGCCAACGCGTCGTGAGATCTCACCAAGCACTTACGAGATGGAATGTATCCGTTGCAGCGCATGTGCTGAAGCTTGCCCTGCGTCTCTACTTCCTCAACAACTGCAATGGCACGCCAAAGCCAACGAGTTGGATAAGTGTGAAGAGCTAAATATTAAAGACTGTATTGAATGTGGTGCATGTGCATTTGTCTGCCCAAGCGAAATCCCTCTTGTTCAGTACTATCGCCAAGCAAAAGCTGAAATCAAAACTCGAAAAGATGAAGCCGCTGCTGCAGAACGCGCCAAGATTCGTTTTGAAGAGAAGAACGCTCGTATGGAGCGTGATAAAGCCGAACGTGAAAACCGCTTTAAAAAAGCCGCAGATAACCGCCGTAAAGATATGAAAACATCCGGCGGTGATGATGCTATTGCTGCTGCGATTACTCGTGTTAAAGCACAAAAAGCCGCTGCGGATCAGGCTCCGAATGAAGAACCAGCAGTGAAACCTGCGGTTGCTGCCGCTATTGCGAAGGCAAAAGCGAAACAAGCTGCAGCTCAAAAAGCGGAAGGCGCTGAACCAGACAACTCTGAAATGTCTAAACTGCGTGAAGAGCGCAAGCGTCAAGCGAGAGAGCGCAAGGCACAACAAGCAGCAGCCGATACTCCTGCAGAAAGCTCAGGCGATACGAAGAAAGACGCCGTTGCTGCTGCGATTGCTCGCGCTAAAGCGAAGAAAGCACAGCAAGCGGAATCTGCTTCGGATGCTCCTGTTGAAAGCTCTGGCGATGCTAAGAAAGATGCTATCGCTGCAGCCATTGCTCGTGCTAAAGCCAAGAAAGCTCAACAAGCTGAATCTGCTGCTGAAGCTCCTGCTGAAAAATCCGGCGATGCCAAGAAAGATGCTGTTACTGCCGCTATCGCTCGTGCTAAAGCCAAAAAAGCCCAGCAAGCGAAGCAAGCAGAAACATCTGAACCAGTGGTTGAAGTTGAAACCGAGACTCAATCGGAGCAAGTCGACCCTAAGAAAGCTGCTGTTGCTGCAGCTATCGCTCGTGCTAAAGCGAAAAAAGCCCAGCAAGAGCTAGATAAAAAGAACAATGAGGAGAAAGAGTAGTGGCCTTCTTTATCGCCAGCTCACCGCACGCGCATAGCCGTAGAAGCACCCCAGATCTAATGAAATGGGTGGCTATTTGTGCATTGCCAGGTCTACTAGCTCAAACCTACTTCTTTGGATGGGGTACCCTCATCCAGTTAGTATTTGCTATTGCACTTGCTGTTACCTTTGAAGCAGCCGTCATGCTATTGAGAAAACGCCCGCCAGTAATGGCACTGCGTGATTACAGTGCTGTTGTAACCGCTTGGCTACTGAGTGTCGCGATTCCCCCACACTCTCCGTGGTGGATCCTCGTCATTGGTATGTTCTTCGCTATTATTATCGCGAAACACTTATACGGCGGCCTAGGGCAGAACCCATTTAACCCTGCGATGGTCGCTTACGTTGTTTTGCTGATTTCATTCCCAGTTCAAATGACCAGTTGGAATGCTCCCGCGAGCCTGACAGCAGAAGCAACAAGCTTTATTGACTCATTCTTGATGATCTTTACTGGCTTCAATAACGAAGGTTTGTCTCTGCAACAAGCACGCCTTGGCATTGATGGCACCACAATGGCGACGCCGCTTGATGCATTCAAAACGGCATTAACGGCAGGCAATACTGCCTCAGAAGCACTATCTCAACCTCAATTTAGTTGGTTAGCTGGCGTAGGCTGGGAGTGGGTAAACCTTGCTTACCTAATCGGCGGTTTAGTGCTGATTAAGCAACGTGTTATTCAATGGTATATCCCTGTGGCTTTCATCGGCACTCTTACTCTGTTTAGCTTAGTGTTCTTAGTGCTCACTCCTGGTGAAACCGCTTCTCCAACCATTCACCTTCTGTCTGGCGCGACTATGCTTGGTGCATTCTTTATTGCAACCGACCCAGTTTCAGCATCCACGACAGTCAAAGGTCGCTTAGTGTTTGGCGCTCTGATCGGCGGTTTAGTCTTTATCATCCGCAGTTGGGGTGGTTTCCCTGATGGCGTGGCGTTTGCTGTATTGTTAGCCAACATGTGTGTTCCACTGATTGACTACTACACCAAACCTCGCACATACGGTCACTAAGGGAGCGGATACCATGCTAAATGCAATTAAGAAAAACGGCCTTGTACTCGCGATTTTTGCGTGTGCTTCGACGGGTTTGGTCGCGGTAACTCACTACCTGACCAAAGATCAGATCAAACAACAAGAACAGGCTCAGTTACTGTCTGTTCTTAATCAAGTGATCCCGCACGATCTGCACGACAACGAGCTGTTTTCGTCTTGTACTTTGGTTCAAGCAGAAGAGCTTGGTACTGAGCAAGCGATGCCGGCTTACATTGCTAAAATCAATGGTGAGCCGAGTGCGATTGCGATCGAAGCGATTGCACCAGACGGCTACAATGGCGCGATTAAAGTCATTGTTGGAATGAAAACTGACGGTACTATTTTAGGTACTCGCGTGCTTTCTCACCAAGAGACTCCGGGCTTGGGTGATAAGATTGATCTGCGTGTGAGTGATTGGATTCTTTCGTTTGCAGGTAAGCAAGTGACGGATTCTAATCTAGACCGTTGGAAGGTTCGTAAAGACGGTGGTGATTTTGACCAGTTTACTGGCGCTACTATCACGCCAAGAGCAGTCGTGAAGTCAGTCAAACAAGCGGTCCAGTACGTTAACCAAAACAACCAAGCATTGCTTGCTCAACCTCTAAATTGTGGTGGTGAATAATGAGTGACCATAAAACATTGATCAAAAATGGCATGTGGGCCAATAACCCTGCCCTAGTGCAACTTCTTGGGTTATGTCCGCTGCTGGCTGTATCGTCAACAGTCACTAACGCACTTGGGCTAGGCATTGCTACCTTGCTTGTACTGGTCGGCTCAAACGTTTCTGTTTCTTTGGTTCGTAATCATGTGCCAAAAGAAGTACGTATCCCAGTATTCGTAATGATCATTGCCTCGCTAGTAACCTGTGTTCAATTGCTGATGAACGCTTACGCCTATGGGCTTTACCTCTCTTTGGGTATCTTCATCCCGCTGATCGTAACCAACTGCATCATCATTGGTCGTGCGGAAGCCTTCGCTTCAAAAAATGAAGTGCTACCAGCGGCTCAAGATGGTTTCTGGATGGGTCTAGGCATGACATCAGTATTGGTCGTGTTAGGTGCGATGCGTGAGATTATTGGTAACGGGACCCTATTTGATGGCGCAGACCTGCTGCTTGGTGACTGGGCTTCGGTGTTACGAATCCAGATATTCCAATTTGATAACAGCTTCTTGTTAGCCCTGCTTCCACCGGGTGCCTTCATTGGTGTTGGTTTCTTAATTGCTTTGAAAAACATCATCGATAACCAAGCAAAATCTAGACAACCAAAACAAGAAAAACCAGTCATTGAACGCGCTCGCGTTACCAATGCCTAATAAGTTAAATTAGCTTAAACCCCGCTGAGTTGGCTCAATCACTCAGCGGGGAAAATCAGATCTAAACAGTACATATAATAATGACGCTCATAAGAGCGCGTAACCGATGATAAAGCAGAAGCAATCCAAGCTTCATGCCCTAACTATTTGAAAGTAATGTCGCTATGAACAATGTAAAACGAGTAGAAATACTTGAGCGTTTAAGAGAAAACAATCCAAAGCCAGAGACTGAGCTTAACTGGAACAGTCCATTCGAACTACTGATTGCCGTTCTATTGTCTGCACAAGCAACCGATGTCAGCGTGAACAAGGCGACGGATAAGCTGTACCCTGTAGCCAATACTCCGCAAGCAATTTTCGACCTAGGTGTTGATGGCTTAAAAGAGTATATCAAGACCATCGGCCTATTTAACTCAAAAGCAGAAAACACCATCAAAACGTGTCGTATGCTGCTTGACCTACATAATGGTGAAGTACCGGAAGATCGCGCTGCATTAGAAGCCCTTCCAGGTGTCGGTCGTAAAACAGCAAACGTAGTGTTAAATACCGCATTCGGTTGGCCAACCATTGCCGTTGATACTCACATCTATCGTGTATCAAACCGCACTAAGCTAGCGATGGGTAAAACCGTCGACGATGTCGAAGCAAAGCTACTTAAAGTTATCCCAAAAGAATTCAAACTGGATGTCCACCATTGGCTCATTCTTCATGGACGTTACACCTGTGTCGCACGTAAACCACGCTGTGGCAGCTGTATCATTGAAGACCTCTGTGAGTTCAAAGAAAAGAGCGAAGATTAGTCTTTCCGTTCACAACGATTAATCAATACGGCAGCGCTTAAAGCGCTGCTTTTTTGTTGCCACTCTCTAGAAGCCGCCTCTACATCAGTTTTCATTTCTAATTCTGCGTTCCCAAGATAACAGGCATAAAAATCCCGCCTTTATGGCGGGATTCAATTATTTAGCTAAGAAGTCTGTCTTAGATAAACTTCACTTTAGTCACTTCTTTGATAGCAGATAGAACAAATGTTGGTACTGCTGCAATGAAGATTAACGATATTAAGTGATTAAACTCTAGCGCTTCTGTGCTGAATACCAACTGACCGAAGCTTGTGTACACAACGCTTAAAGACAAGATAGCCGATACTGCCACCGCACCAAGTAGGTAGTGGTTAGTGAACGGATTCTTACGATAAATCGTTGTAAACGTACGTGCATCGAACAAGCTCCAAAGTTGAGCAAAGATCAGTGTTAAAAACGCAACGGTTTGTGCGTATTGAGCACTGTAACCACCGTCGAGTGCGTAAGAGAATGTCACAAAACTTAGACCACCTAATGCGAGACCACGAGTTAGGATACGAGCGCCTAGACCATTAGAGAAGAAGCCTTGGTCACGTTTGCCTGGCTTACGCTCCATGAGATCTTTCTCTTCTGGCTCAACACCGAGTGCGAGTGCTGGTAGACCATCAGAAACGAGGTTAACCCATAAAATCATTAGTGGAGTTAGCGGAAGTACTACATCTGGTCCCATGAGTAGGAATGCAAATAGGATTACCGAAACCTCACCCACGTTCGCTGTAAGTGCTTGGCGGATAAACTTACGTAGGTTATCGAAAATTTGACGACCCTGACGTACCGCCTTCACGATAGTACTGAAGTTGTCATCCAACAGGATAAGGTCACCTGAGTCTTTCGCAACAGACGTACCTGTAATACCCATCGCAACACCAATGTCTGCACGACGCAGTGCTGGCGCATCGTTCACGCCGTCACCGGTCATAGAGGCAACTTCATTGTTCTCTTGCTGCGCTTTTACGATACGCAGCTTGTGCTCTGGAGTAACACGGGCAAATACTGCAACCTGAGAACAGATAGACAACAGCTTCTCGTCATCCATTTGGTCAAGCTCAGCACCCGTTACCACTAGATCGTCTTCGCTACGGATGATTCCGATTTCACGAGCAATCGCTGCTGCCGTGACTGCGTGGTCACCGGTAATCATTACCGTACGAACACCAGCGCTATAACAGCTATTTACTGCATCGCGTACTTCTGGGCGTGGTGGATCCATGATGCCATAGATACCCAGGATGCTGACGTCTTTTTCAAGCTCAGGGAAATCTAACTCAAGCTCTTCTTCTTTTAATTCACGGAAACCAACGGCAAGTGTACGCAGAGCATCACCACCAAAGGTTTGGATTGCCGCTTCAAAGTTTAAATGAAGCTCTTGAGACGGTGCGGTATCGAGAGCCAAGTTGCCTGAAACTTCACAGCCAACCGTTGGTACGAAACCACCGTCAACCATGAAGCTGGTTGATTTACCAAGAACAACATCTGGCGCACCTTTCAATGCTAGGAAGTGCTTACCTTGTGGGTCACGAACGATAACAGAAGCCATCTTACGACCAGAATCGAACGGGAACTTCTTAACGATTGAGTAGCCACCCGTTGATAGCATTTCATCTTGTTTAAGACCTGCTTTTGCAGCTGCAACAATTAGTGCACCTTCTGTCGGGTTGCCACGAACCGTCCATTTACCATCAGCATTTACATATTCAGCATCGTTACAAAGCGTTGCAACAACAAGACCTTTCATCATTGCAGGGCTGTTTGTCGCTTCGACATTGTGACCTTTGGTAATGAATTCACCCTTAGGATCAAAACCTTTACCTGACACATCCCAGTAACGACCAGACACATCGTACGCTTTCATCACCTGCATTTGGTTTTGTGTTAGCGTACCGGTTTTATCTGAACAGATAACGGTTGTAGAACCAAGCGTTTCGATTGCTGCTAGCTGTTTAGCCAAAGCATTATTCTTAACCATCTTAGTCGAGCCCATCGTTAATACGATAGTAACCACCGTTGGTAAACCTTCAGGAATAGCGGCAACCGATAAAGAGATACCTGTTGTTAGGATTTCTAACCATGGCATACCGTGGTAAACACCGATAGCACAAACAATAGCAACAACCACAAGAGCAACAACCAATAATGCGAGTGCGATGGTGTCCATACGCTCTTGCATTGGTGTTTTCGTCTCTTCCGTTTGGTTCATCATATCAGCGATGTGACCAACTTCAGTTTGCATACCTGTGCTTGTTACCACAGCAAGGCCTGTACCTGTAGTCACGATTGTTGTCATGAAGCCCATGTTTTTCTGATCGCCAAGACCAAGGGTCTCATCTTCAAGGCGTTCAGACTGCTTATTCACTGGCTCAGATTCACCGGTCAGTGCAGCCTCATCTACCGTCAGACGGTTTGACTCAAGAATACGAACATCAGCAGGCAGAATATCGCCAGTATTAATTTTGATGATGTCACCAGGAACGAGGGTTTTAGCTGGAACACTGATCCATTTACCATCGCGCATCACTTCGGCTTCTGGAGCTGCCATTTCTTTTAGCGCTTCCATCCCTTTCTGAGCTTTAAATTCTTGCCAGAACGCGATACCAGTATTGATAAGGATAATCACTGCAATAGCAATAGCATCAATCGCGTGGCCAGTAGACCAAGAAACGATTGCACCAACAGCTAGAATAAAAATCAGTGGGTTTTTATATTGATGAATATACAGTTCCCACGCAGAAGCTGACTCTTGTGCAGTCAGTTCGTTAGTGCCGTGCTTCTCTAAGCGTGCATCCGCTTCAGAAGTTAATAAACCTGTCGTTTGATCTGCGTTCAGTTCGTTTAAAACATCTGAACTTTGTTGTGTAAACCATTTACTCGTCATTTGAGTACTCCACATCAATGCCTCACGCCGAGGCTAATGTAATAAAATAATACTTATTCTTATGTGATAGAAAAATCGCACAAATCAAAAGTGAATATTTAGTCGATTTGGTGCGCTTGGAAAACTATATAGTAAGGATTGTCTATTTAGCAAAGATCGCAAAAGATACACTTGATACACACTTGACAACTACTTTGAAAACACAACCACATCAAACATCAAACATAAAACAAACAATACAAGCCCAAACTATTGTTTAAAAAAGATAAGCACAAAAAATAGACACCCTTTGCACTTTCGTAAAAACCATTGGTTATCGGCGTATTTTATCGAAAATTCCTTAATAACGAAGTAAAACATCGGAATAACCTTTCTATAAACAGGGAGATGTTGGCGTAATCATAAATTGATAAAATGGAAAGTTAGATGCCAATTGTAAAAACGAAGGGAAATCAGTAACAAGATGGAGATATAAATCACAATCCAATAACCAAGGCCATTACAAAAAAGACCAATACTCAAACTTACTATTTATGCAAAACTTCGAATTAATCAATAGTGACTGACAAATCAAGAAGGCCGTCTACTTTCATTTTCTTGTAATACAAATAAGAAAAATCTAGAGAGGGAGAGTAAGATAGATGATGAGAATAAGAAAATATGACCAAGCTCATCATCTCTTTGGTGTTGCTTATGAGCTTGCTCATATATAGTGCTATAAAAGAAACAACCAATAACAAGCTAGGAGCAAATCATGTCAAACGGTCGTATTTTACACACCATGCTACGCGTGGGTGATCTAGACAAGTCTATCGAGTTCTACACCAATGTAATGGGCATGCAGCTATTACGTAAGAACGAAAACAAAGAGTACGAATACACACTGGCTTTCGTTGGCTTTGGCGACGAATCTCAAGGCGCAGTGATTGAGCTGACTTACAACTGGGGCACCACGGAATACGATCTTGGCTCTGCTTTTGGTCACGTTGCTATCGGTGTTGATGACATCTACACAACGTGTGATGCGATTAAAGCAGCTGGCGGCAACGTAACGCGAGAAGCGGGTCCGGTTAAAGGCGGCTCTACACACATTGCGTTCGTGAAAGATCCTGATGGCTACATGATTGAGCTGATTCAGAACAAACAAGCAAGCGCAGGTCTAGAAGGTTAATTCCTTAACCTCTTTGAGAAGTTGGGTTTGAACGCCTGAAGAAATGAAAAACGAAGCGAGCACTATGCTCGCTTCTTTTTTATCACTCTCACCATAATCGATATTCTTTACCAATTATTCTTAACAATCTCATTGATGAAACTTTACATGATAATGATTATCATTTAAATTAACCACCTATTGATTAGTGAGGTAATACAATGATTAGCGAATGGGAAAAACACACGTTACTTGCCGATACTGCATTGCAGCTCGACGATCCTGTACGAAGTATTCTTCATTATCAGCAGGCTTTGAACTTAAGTGAAGAAATTACAGAACGCACCGATATTCAAGCCGATGAACGCTTACTGATCTCGGTGATTTCTTGCCACAATCTTGCTCAATTCTGGCGTTGGGCTGGCGACACTGAATACGAGCTCAAGTATCTTCAACTGGCTTCTGAAAAGGTACTCACACTGATCCCTCAGTGCCCTAATACTCAATGTTCAAGCTTTATCGATTCTATTGGTTGCTGTAAGAAAGCGCTGATCGATTTCATGAAACGCCACCCAAACCCTAAAATTGCCTCTATGGTGGAAAAGATCGATACCGCGACCAACTGTGAAATGATCGCCCGCTTCCGCTTGAATTAAACAAGTTCCGTTAAAACAACGACTCCAAATTTAAAACATAAAAAAGCCCGTCATCAAGACGGGCTTTGTCATTTCAAAACAAGCTGTTGTTTAGCTTAAACCTGTGTGCGACCTAAAGAGATCACAACACGTCGGTTCTTATCTTTACCAATTGGCGAGTTATTGTCCGCAATCGGACGACGCTTGCCATAGCCTTGCACTTGGATACGATCTTCTGGCAGGCCTAGAGATTTGAAGTACTCTCTTAACGATTCTGCTCTGCGCTCTGAAAGGTTTTGGCTAATCCCTTTGCTGTCGACAGAGTCGGTGTACGTTGCCACCAACACAAGGTCGATGTCTTGGTTATAGCGAACGTAATCGGCAATCTGGCTCAGCCTTTTGCGCGACGACTTGTTCAGCTGGTCGCTGTTGCGGTCGTAATGCAAAATAGTGAAAGAGATATCTTCAAAGCTGTAAGGCAGCAAGTTAGCAACACAGTCACTGAACACATTGTATTTTTCTTGGAACAACACCGACGACAACGACACTTCGATACGTTGATCTCGGCTCTGCCACTCTTGGTAGCTGAATGTCGGATAACGCCCTTTCTCCAACTCACTCAAGATGCCCCAAGCTGTTTGACCGCCGACATAGCCGTCAAATTGCTGGAAGAACTTAATGGTTGTCATACGATCAGCACTTTCACCCGGACGCCAAGGTGGCGGCATAGAGATCAAGCTTACATTGCGCGTCGCACCCATTGGACGGCGCATTTTAAGCTCAAAGTCCAAAATGATTTTTTTACTCGCGCGAGATGAGAACTCAGCATCACCAAAGTTTGGAATTGGGTGGACCAAGCGACATTCAAGTGGCGTGTTGGCTACCATCTCCCATGTCGACTGTTGAGGAGATGCTCCGTAACGCTTTTCTTGTGCCATGACCGATGACGACACAAGTAGCGAAAATAGCATTGAACCTGTTATGAGTTGTTTCTTCATAAAGTGGAGTATCTCTTAAGCAATTCGTTTAACAATGCAGCCAATTGCCGCATTTTTCTCTCACGTTTAAATATGCAATTATCAAGCCGTAATGGGTTGGGTAATTTAAGATTTATTGCCCTTCCCTAGTTTTTATCACTGCTATTATCTGCAATAATGCAGCCTTAATCACACTTATTTGGGCTAACATGACTGTAGAAAACGAAGCTCTGACCCTAAAAAAACGCTTTCGCGGCTATTTTCCAGTGGTCATCGACGTGGAAACCGCAGGGTTTAACGCTGAAACCGATGCATTATTAGAAATCTGTGCCATTACATTAAAAATGGATGAGAACGGAGATCTGCACCCTGCATCAACGCTTCATTTTCACATTGAGCCTTTTGAAGGCGCAAATATAGAGCAGGCAGCATTAGACTTTAACGGAATTAAAGACCCATTTAGCCCATTACGTGGTGCTGTGTCGGAACAAGAAGCCCTTAAAGAAATCTACAAGCTAGTGAGAAAAGAACAAAAAGCTTCAGATTGCAGTCGCGCAATCATGGTTGCTCACAACGCTACATTCGATTTGAACTTCGTTAATGCGGCAAGTGAGCGCTGTAAGCTTAAACGCGTCCCTTTCCATCCATTTGCTACTTTTGACACTGCAGCTCTTAGTGGTCTTGCCTACGGTCAAACCGTTTTGGCTAAAGCTTGCCGCACTGCAGGGATGGAATTTGACAACAAAGAAGCACACTCTGCTTTGTATGATACGCAAAAAACCACAGAGTTATTTTGCGGCATTGTAAACAAATGGAAAGCCCTTGGTGGTTGGCCTCTTGTTGACGAAGAATAAAAAATAGAGTCGGTAAACGTTTTTTCGTATTGCCTTCATAAAAAACACAACATCCCGAGAATAATATGAATCCTGTTGTAATTTCAGTTTGCATCATGCTTGTTTTAGCTTTGATGCGCGTAAACGTAGTCGTTGCTCTGACGTTCAGTGCAATTATCGGTGGCGTAGCCTCTGGTATGAGCTTGAACGACGCAGTCGCGGCTTTCGAAAGTGGATTAGGCGGCGGTGCAACGATTGCACTTAGCTACGCTATGCTTGGTACATTCGCTGTTGCTATCTCACGTTCTGGTATCACAGATCTCCTTGCTCAAAGTGTTATCAAACGCATTCACGGCAAAGAGAACAGTGCGGCATCGACTGGTCTTAAATACGGCATGCTTGCGTCGTTGATCTTAGTGACCATGTCTTCGCAAAACGTGATTCCAGTACATATCGCCTTCATCCCAATCTTAATCCCACCTCTACTAGGCGTATTCGCAAAAATGAACCTAGACCGCCGTCTAGTTGCGTGTGTACTTACTTTTGGTCTGATTACACCTTACATGGTGCTACCGATTGGTTTTGGTGGCATCTTCCTAAACAACATTCTGCTTAAAAACCTTCACGACAATGGTCTTGAAAACGTAGTAGCAAGCCAAGTGCCAATGGCGATGTTGTTACCCGCTGCGGGCATGATCTTCGGTCTTCTTACTGCAGTATTCTTTACTTACCGTAAGCCTCGCCAATACAAAGAAACCTCTCACACTGTTGTTTCAACAGAAGTGAAAGAGATCAACAAGAAGCACATCCTAGTAGCAGCAGCTGGTATCGTAGCAGCGCTAACAGTTCAACTATCGACTGGCTCTATGATCATCGGTGCTCTAGCGGGTTTCATGGTATTTACCTTCGGTGGCGTTATTGCTTGGAAAGAGACACAAGATGTCTTCACCAAGGGCGTTCACATGATGGCAATGATCGGTTTCATCATGATTGCAGCAGCAGGTTTCGCGGCAGTTATGAAGCAAACAGGTGGCGTTGAATCTTTGGTTGAAGCACTTTCAACAAGCATCGGCGACAACAAGCCTCTAGCAGCACTACTTATGCTAATTGTTGGTCTATTGGTTACTATGGGCATTGGTTCTTCGTTCTCTACGATTCCAATCCTTGCAACTATCTACGTTCCACTAGCAGCAGCATTTGGCTTCTCGCCAATGGCAACAATCGCTCTAGTAGGTACAGCTGCTGCACTTGGTGATGCGGGCTCTCCGGCTTCTGACTCAACATTAGGTCCAACGTCTGGTCTAAATGCTGATGGTCAACACGAGCACGTATGGGAAACCGTAGTACCGACGTTCCTGCACTACAACATCCCACTGATCGTATTCGGTTGGATTGCAGCCATGGTTCTGTAATTAGGTTCTGTAGTTAAACAGTCCTACGCTCACTTTTATAAAGACCGCCTCGTGCGGTCTTTTTTGTCTCTGAGATTCATTCTACTCTTCCTTCCGCTCACTCTCATTGAACTAGCGACACCAAACAAAAAAGGCTTACTCTGATGAGTAAGCCTTAGAAATCATTGCGAATACAGATGACTCTCGCTGAATTACGCAGCGGGAGCATTACTCACTAAAATTTCGCGAATAGACTTAAGCGTCGCTTCCGTTGAATGATAATCCAATTCAACTTCACTAAAGATGCCGTTCACTTCAAGCATTAAGGTCGGGTAAGAAAATACACCCATCGCTTCTTTAAAGCCTAGCTGGTCATCTAACTCACTTTCCAATAACTTGCTAGAAAGGTCATTTTCAAACTGTTGAACATTCATACCTAGCTCTTCAGCCAACTGCAAATGTGTGTCTTGGCTATGTGGCAACATCGCACGAAGGTAGTAAGCATGTTGAATCGCTTCAAGCATCGCTTCGTAGTGGTCTTGAAAACCTGCAGCAATCACGGCACGGCACGCAGGGTAAGTACTGCGAACAGGTTGGCACTCTGTCCAAAAATCATGGTTAAACTCAGTACCCAACTTAGCTTCGATCTGCTTCCAAATCGCTTGCAGCTTGCCTTTCATCTCTTCTGACATTGGCTCATCAGAATCCGGGGCCAAACCACCCACTACATAGTTAAACTCAATGCTCGCAGGCAATTGTTGTTTCAATAACTCAAGTGTTGGCTTGTAACCCCAACACCAGCTGCACATTGGATCATGCACATAATGAAGTTTTACGTTCATTGTTCATTCCTTATCGAGTCAATGATTCGATCAATTCAAACAAAAAAGGAGCCTGATTAAGGCCCCTCATTTTAACTATTCAGCGCAAAGGCTAGAACTTATTCAGCGTCATCGCCAGCAACTTTAGCCGCTGCTTCTTTGATGATTGGCTGAAGTTCGCCTTTTTGGAACATCTCAAGAATGATGTCACAACCACCGATTAGCTCACCTTCAACCCAAAGTTGTGGGAAAGTTGGCCACTGTGCGTAAGCAGGAAGCTCTGCACGGATATCAGGGTTTTGTAGGATATCTACGTAAGCAAATTTTTCGCCACATGCCATTAGAGCTTGAGACGCTTGAGAAGAGAAACCACAGCTAGGTAGCTTAGGAGAACCTTTCATGTACAGTAGAATAGTGTTTTCTTCAATTTGCTGTTTGATTTTATCGATAGTTTCCATTGCTTCCTCGTTAATGGATTACGGCTTTTATTGCCTTTATTCTACCCCAAACTAAAAGAATAAAAACCATATAAAAAAAGCGGTTAACAAGCTAAGCTAACAATTCACACAAAAGTAATGAAATAAGCTTTTAATAAAGTAAAAACTTGCTAAACTATATCGCAAGTCAGCAAATTGACCATGGTTGGCAGTATAGCGAGCCATGAATAATAATATCACTGGAAGCAATCGAAAGAGTTAACTCTTTCATATCAATGGAGAATTGAGCAATGGCATTTGAACTACCGGCTCTTCCTTACGCGAAAGACGCGCTAGAACCACACATCTCAGCAGAAACGCTAGATTTCCACCACGGTAAGCACCACAACACTTACGTTGTTAAGCTAAACGGCCTTATCCCAGGTACTGAGTTTGAAGGCAAAACACTAGAAGAGATCGTTAAGACTTCTACTGGTGGTGTTTTCAATAACGCTGCTCAAATCTGGAACCACACGTTCTACTGGCACTGTCTTGCTCCTAAAGCGGGCGGCGAACCAACTGGCGCTGTTGCAGAAGCTATCAACGCTGCATTCGGTTCTTTCGAAGAATTCAAAGCGAAATTCACTGATTCAGCAATCAACAACTTCGGTTCTTCTTGGACTTGGTTAGTTAAGAAAGCTGACGGTTCTCTAGACATCGTTAACACTTCTAACGCTGCTACTCCTCTAACAGAAGAAGGTGTTACTCCACTTCTAACTGTTGACCTATGGGAACACGCTTACTACATCGATTTCCGCAATGTTCGCCCTGACTACATGGCTGCATTCTGGAACCTAGTAAACTGGTCTTTCGTAGAAGAGAACCTAGCTAAGTAATTATTGCTTACGCTGCGCTATTTATAGCGAGTTATCTATTGAAAGCTCATGCCTCGGCGTGAGCTTTTTTGTATCTGTCGTGTTCCACAAAATCTAAACATTTCGTAATAAACCCGCCAATAGCGCTTATTTCTCGAACTATTGATAGCCTTCTTCCCAACCCTACATAAATTCTCTATTTGCCTGTAATTAAACACTAAAGTTTGCCGACTCCATGCCGTTAAAGGTGTATCCAATGAGAGGCGACATGCAAATACATACTTTAGACAAACCAGGAATCATCAACGAACTGAAGTTCGGCATCGGGATCAGCCAAGCGGTTGAGCAAGGTCGCCGTGCAGATTTCGCGTTGCTGTTATCTATGTTTTCTAATGATGTCCGTGATTGCACGCCAATTGACACCATTGAAATCACAGAGACAAATGAAGATCGCCTGCGCAAACAATTTGGCATAGCAGAACCTCAACAACTGCGTTCAAACCAGTCTTCATATGAGATTTCAGCTCAGCAATCTAATCATTTTCATCAAGCTAGCCTTGCCAGCGCCAAGCTCAGCCATTACTTGAAACCTGAAGCGCTTGCCTTCATGCCTGAAGATACAGCCGACTTACCCGAAGAGGTTTACCAAAACCTTTCTGGTCATGACCGACGCAAACTCGCAAACAAGCATTTACCTGATTTGCCACATGCCACGCTCTACAATGAGCTAACCACCGCGCAACGTCAGTATCAAATTCAAGCTCAAGTATAGCGGTCGCCTACCTTTCCCTTTTTCGCTGTCTATCCATAGCTCTTCTTCGACTAACTCGCACACTTCAAAGTATTCACACGAATGATATGAACCACTAGCCTTAGGCAACCTAAAAACACCTGATGTCGGTTACCGCTTGAAGTTACTACAAAATGTGACGTGCCACTAACTTCATAAAAACTTATTAATTGGCACACCTTAGTTTGAACCAATTCACACCCGTTGTATAAATTTTAACCCATCCTTATCCGACATGGACGATTTGTTTAGGTACTGGGATGGAAATAAAAAGCTCAATCATATTGGTGACATCTGCCGGCTCGCGACTGGGGGGGGCGATTGCAAACCACTTTGTTAACCTTGGAGCCACCGTCATCCTTTGTGATAAAGACACGGAAGCACTTAAAGCGACGTATCTACAGTGTGCCCGGTTTTCTGACTCTGTTTACCACTACACGCTCAAAGGCAATGACAGCCAAGCGATTCTCAGCGTATATGATTTTATTCAAACCACCTTCAACACGACACCCGATGTGCTGGTCAATAACTGGATAAGCTCCCCAATGCCTAGCCTAATTGGCGATCAGCCTGTGAGCAGCTTTATTAATGATCTCTCATCGATGGCATCGACCCTGTTCGCATTTGGGCAAATCAGTGCTGAGAGATTGCGAGAGGAAGATAAGGAAGGCGTGATTGTGAATGTGATATCTCATGATGACTTTCACGATGTGTCTGGCTTAGAGAGCGCAAACTCAATGATCACTGGCTTTACCCATAGTTGGGCGAAAGAGCTGACTCCCTTTGGCATTCGAGTCGGTGGCGTTGTTCCCGCCGTTCATAACTCCGATGGCAAGCTCAACCGATGTCACTGGGCGCAGCTGCAAGACGAGCTGACCAGAACAACCGAATACATTGTCTCGAATGACTACTTCAGTGGGCGAGTTGTCGCGGCAGAGGTTTAACTCCCTATTCCAATTGAACATGACTGGCTCAGCTCATATTAAGTAGCAGAGCTATTGCCTCTCAATCCGTTTTACAAACGAACCAAACATAAAAAAAGCCCCAGTCTCTCGACTGGGGCTTTCATCTTTTCCCGATAGATAAGTATCGTGCTAGCGAAAACTTATCTCAAAACTAATGCTTACTTATTATGCGTTAGCTTTTTCTTTTTTAGCTTTTGGCGCTTTCGCTTCAGCTGGCTTTTGGTCTGCTTTCTTAAGGATAACTGTAGTACCTTCGAAAGTTTCGCCTTCAACGTATGGTTGGCCGAAGTAAGAAGTTGTTAGAACTTCTTTTAGCTCAGTGATTAGAGGGTAACGTGGGTTAGCACCTGTACACTGGTCATCGAACGCTTCAACAGCTAGCTCGTCTAGTTTAGCGATGAAGTCAGACTCGTTAACACCCGCAGCTTGGATAGATAGTGGGATGTCTAGGTCAACTTTAAGCTCTTCTAACCAAGTCAGTAGACGTTCAATCTTCTGAGCTGTACGGTCACCAGCTTGGCTTAGGCCTAGGTGGTCAGCAACTTCAGCGTAACGACGACGTGCTTGTGGACGGTCGTACTGAGAGAATGCAGTCTGCTTAGTTGGGTTATCGTTCGCGTTGTAACGTACAACGTTTGAGATAAGTAGTGCGTTAGCAAGACCGTGTGGTAGGTGGAACTCAGCACCAATTTTGTGAGCCATTGAGTGACACACACCTAGGAATGCGTTCGCAAATGCTACACCAGCGATAGTTGCTGCGTTGTGTACTTTCTCACGAGCTATTGGGTCAGCCGCACCATTTTTGTAGCTTGATGGTAGGTATTCTTTAAGCATCTTAAGAGCTTGAAGAGCTTGACCGTCTGAGTACTCGTTCGCTAGAACAGATACGTAAGCTTCAAGAGCGTGAGTTACTGCATCGTAACCACCGAACGCTGTTAGAGACTTAGGCATGTTCATTACTAGGTTCGCATCAACGATAGCCATGTTTGGCGTGATTTCGTAATCAGCTAGTGGGTATTTAGCACCAGTCTTGTCGTCAGTAACAACAGCGAATGGAGTAACCTCTGAACCTGTACCTGAAGTTGTAGTGATACATACAAGCTCAGCTTTTTGACCCATTTTAGGGAACTTGTAGATACGTTTACGGATGTCCATAAAGCGCATTGCTAGTTCTTCGAAGTGAGTTTCTGGGTGCTCGTACATAACCCACATGATCTTAGCAGCATCCATTGGAGAACCGCCACCTAGAGCAAGGATTACGTCAGGTTGGAAGCTCTTCATTGCTTCAGCGCCTTTCTCAACAACAGATAGCGTTGGATCCGCTTCTACGTCGAAGAAAGTTTGAACTTCGATGCCTTGTGCTTTAAGCAAGCTAACTACGTCATCTGCGTAACCGTTGTTGAATAGGAAACGGTCAGTTACTAGGAATGCGCGTTTCTTACCTTCTAGGTCGCTCATTGCGATTGGAAGGCTACCACGACGGAAGTAGATAGACTTAGGTAGTTTGTGCCACAACATGTTTTCAGCTCGCTTCGCTACAGTTTTCTTGTTGATAAGGTGCTTAGGACCTACGTTCTCAGAGATAGAGTTACCACCCCATGAACCACAACCTAGAGTTAGAGAAGGTGCAACGTTGAAGTTGTACAGGTCACCGATACCACCGTGAGTAGTCGGGATGTTGATTAGGATACGAGCAGTCTTCATCTTGTCACCGAAGTAACGGATGCGGTCTGCGTTAGTATCTTGGTTAGTGTAAAGACCAGATGTGTGACCGATACCACCGATTTCAACCATAGTTACCGCTTGAGCAACTGCGTCTTCGAAGTCATCTGCGCGGAATAGACCTAGAGTTGGAGATAGTTTCTCGTGAGCGAATTCGTCATCGTAAGAAACTTTACCAAGACCTTCACCTACAAGTACTTTTGTATCAGCAGGAACTTTAACACCAGCCATTTCAGCGATTGCTGGAGCAGGTTGACCTACGATTTTAGCGTTTAGGTTGCCGTCGATAAGCAGAACTTTACGTACTTTATCAGCGTCAGCTTTAGATAGAACGTGAGCTTTGTGAGAAGCGAAACGCTCTTTAACTTCGTCATATACTTCGCTAACTACGATTGCAGCTTGCTCAGAAGCACATACTACGCCGTTATCGAAAGTCTTAGACATAAGGATAGATGCTACAGCACGTTTGATGTCAGCTGTTTCATCGATAACGACAGGAACGTTACCAGCACCAACACCGATAGCAGGCTTACCTGAAGAGTATGCTGCTTTAACCATGCCTGGACCACCAGTAGCAAGGATAAGTGCGATACCGTCGTGCTTCATAAGCGCGTTAGAAAGCTCTACAGATGGTTGGTCGATCCAACCGATGATGTCTCTTGGAGCACCAGCTGCAACAGCTGCGTCTAGAACTAGTTTCGCTGCGTCGTTAGTTGAGTTCTTTGCACGTGGGTGTGGCGAGAAGATGATGCCGTTACGTGTCTTAAGAGAAATTAGAGATTTGAAGATTGCTGTAGAAGTTGGGTTCGTTGTTGGAACGATACCACAGATGATACCTACAGGCTCAGCGATAGTCATTGTGCCTAGGTTGTCATCTTCTTCTAAGATGCCACATGTTTTTTCGTCTTTGTATTTGTTGTAGATAAATTCAGATGCAAAGTGGTTTTTGATAACCTTATCTTCAACAATACCCATTCCAGATTCAGCAACTGCTTGTTGAGCAAGTGGAATACGAGCGTGGTTAGCAGCAAGAGAAGCTGCGCGGAAGATTGCGTCTACTTTCTCTTGAGAGAATGTTGCAAACTCTTCTTGTGCTGCTTTAACGCGAGCTACTAGAGCATCAAGTTCCGCTAAGTTAGTTACAGGCATGGTGGATCTCCTAAAATAATAAATATTAAAAACTTTTTATTAAATTCGCTGCTTGCCGTTAACCTTAAACACCAGCGTTCTTAGTAAATTGCTTTCAGGGCTGAGTATATTATTTCACTGTGTGAAAAAAATTGACCCAGATCAGTTACCCAAAAAGAATTAACCAGAAAGTAGTAAGGCAATCGCAAAAATGAACTTAAGAGCATGATTTATATAGATTAAACTCACACTTTTCGTTCGCACAAAAAACAAGCAAACAGACAACTTTTTTCTACATAGCGTAATAAACTGTAAAAAAGTTTCATTTTTAGTCCGTTAAATTACATGTATACAGCTATATTCGTGCTACTGAGAGTATATCCATAGCGTTGTACGGGCTAGATTCTGACATAATTTTTATTAATTTCGTGCGTCGGTTAACAGTTACTCAATAATAAATTACAAAATGAAACACTACCAGCTAGCTTGCAACAGGCTTAAAACAAAAGTGAGATTCAATTAGTTTTTCTAAAAAGAATCACCCATTTCAAGTTAGTTTTTTTCATTCGCGTAAATTGAGTTTGTCCCTTACATTACGCGCCTAAACTATTCACAGATCAACCCTTCAACCTTAAGTACGCTAACTGGAGATCGCTCTCATGCAAGGCTTAGAACTCGCAATTTTTATGCAATTCTTCCTTGGGCTTGTTGCTGCCGTAAACCCAATCGGCATCATGCCTGTTTTTGTTTCTCTTACTGCTCATATGCCGCCAGAAGAGAGGAACAGGACAGCCTTACAAGCAAATATTGCTGTTGCCGTGATCTTGATTATGTCACTTGTTGCAGGGCAAATGCTTCTTGATATGTTTAGCATCTCGTTGGATTCATTCCGCGTTGCTGGTGGCTTACTGTTATTGAGCATCGCATTTTCGATGATGAGCGGTAAGCTCGGTGAAGATAAGCAGAACAAACAAGAGAAGTCTGAATACATCAGCAAAGAGCAGATCGGCGTTGTTCCACTTGCTATGCCGCTAATGGCAGGCCCAGGTGCAATCAGCTCGACCATTGTTTATGGTTCTCGCTACCCTGCTGCTATTGATACGGTCGGCATCGGCATTAGCATCATCGCATTCGCAACGTGCTCTTGGCTTTTGTTCCGTTCAGCGCCGGTTATCGTTCGCTTTTTAGGTCAAACGGGTATCAACGTGATCACTCGTATCATGGGTCTGATTCTTGGCGCATTGGGCATCGAGTTCATCGCCAATGGCCTACGTAATCTGTTCCCAGGCTTGGCATAACGTTTAACAACATTTCGGTTGCTCTATAAAGGGCAACAATATTGAAATATAGATGAGGCGAGTAAAGCAATTGGGCTTTCACTCGCCTCGTTATTATGAAGCTTGTATAATGACTGTTAATGCATTTAACAGAAGACGAACCTCTCCTTATGTCACGCAAGCCACTCAAGCATCATTTGTACGTCATTATCTTTGGTACTCACACGCCAGCCGGACGTGCATTTGATATAACTCTGATCGTTGCAATCTTGGCTTCGCTGTTGGTTCTGATCTTAGAATCCATCCCTAATGTGATGACCGAATGGTCACAACAGCTGCGTTATATCGAATACACCTTCACTGCACTCTTCACTCTTGAGTATTTGTTAAGGCTCTATTGCTCCCCAAAGCCAAAATCTTACGCCACCAGTTTTTATGGTGTCGTTGACCTATTGGCGATTCTTCCGACCTACCTAGCAATCATCTTCCCAGGCGCTTCATTTATGGGTGTGGTGAGACTGCTGCGTGTGATGCGTATCTTCCGAATTCTAAAGCTGGTTCGCTACCTGCAAGATTCCAATATTCTGTTGCGCTCACTATTAATGGCACGACGAAAGATACTGATCTTCTTTAGCACCGTCGGCATCTTGGTGGTTATCTTTGGCGCCTTGATCTTTGTTATTGAAGGTCCTGACAATGGCTTCACCAGTATTCCTCACAGTATCTATTGGGCCATCGTGACTATCACTACGGTAGGTTATGGTGACATGGTGCCGCAGACCGCGCTTGGTAAAGCCATAGCATCACTGACCATGCTATTGGGTTACTCTATCTTAGCAGTGCCAACCGGGATCATTACTGCAGAACTCAGTAATGAGATGAACTCGCACAAAGAATTGGTTAAGTGCCCGAACTGTAACCGAGCGGGTCATGATTCAGACGCCATGTATTGCAAGCACTGTGCTAGCGAATTAGCGGATCCAGACAAGCGTGTCGTCACCGACGAGAAATAAAAGCAGACACGAGATTCGAGTAGCGAGATGCGAAGAGATTTAAGGGCAGTTTCGAGGGCCGAATAACGAGGTAGCAATAAACTAAAAAGGGTTGACGTTTGTCGTCAACCCTTTCGGTTTATCAGCTAATAGAATTTAAGCAATCTTGCCTATTACGATTTCTCAGCAAGGATAATGCGTAGAGTACGACGTAGTGGTTCTGCAGCACCCCAAAGTAGTTGGTCACCAACCGTGAAGGCGTTTAGGAAGTCGTTACCCATCGACATCTTACGCAGACGACCGACAGGTACAGACATTGTGCCTGTTACTTTCGCTGGTGTTAGCTCCTGTGCCGTGATGTCGCGGTCATTAGGAATCACTTTAACCCAATCATTGTGCGTTGCGATGATCTCTTCGATCTCGTCCATTGGCACGTCTTGCTTAAGCTTGATCGTTAGTGCTTGAGCGTGACAACGCATTGCACCGATTCGTACACAAGTACCATCAATTGGGATTGGCTGACCATCTAGACCAAGAATCTTGTTCGCTTCAACACCGGCTTTCCACTCTTCTTTACTCTGACCGTTTTCACGCTTCACATCGATCCAAGGAATCAGTGAGCCTGCAAGCGGAGCACCAAATTGGTCTGTTGGGAATGAAGATGAACGAATCGTATCAGCCACTTTCTTATCGATATCAAGAATTGAGCTTGAAGGGTTTGCTAACTCAGAACTTACGCTGTCGTTGATCACACCCATTTGTGAGATCAGCTCACGCATGTTCTTAGCACCCGCACCAGAAGCTGCTTGGTAAGTCATGGCACTCATCCACTCAACCATGCCTTTCTCGTACAGACCACCTAGAGCCATAAGCATTAAGCTCACAGTACAGTTACCGCCAACGAACGTGTTGGTGCCGCTGTGAATGCCTTGCTGGATTTGAGCCAAGTTAACAGGATCAAGAGTGATGATTGAATCAGCATCCATACGCAGAGTAGATGCTGCATCAATCCAGTAACCTTTCCAACCTGCTTGACGCAGTGCTGGGTATACTTTTGATGTGTAATCGCCGCCTTGACAGGTAATCACAGCATCAAGCTGTTTTAGGCTATCAATATCAAAAGCGTCTTGAAGTAGACCCGCATCTTTACCACCTAAAACAGGGGCAGGAATACCAATCTGAGATGTGCTGTAATAAACAGGCTCAATCAAGTCGAAGTCTTTCTCTTCAACCATACGTTGCATCAGTACAGAACCAACCATACCGCGCCAACCAACTAGACCTACTCTCATCGCTCACTCTCCATGTATAAATTAAAAATTGCTCTCCCCCATCTATAAGTTTTTCAGAAACAGAACTCAAGTGCTTTTTGTCAAAAAGTGTAACTTTTTCGTTTCTTTTAAGTGAACGTAATGAATCGTGCAGTTATCTCTGTATCGACATTCCATCTCCACCTCATTGATTAAGCGTCCATTATCGTCAAATTCAAACATTTACATCGCCAAAGTCGATTCAATCGACGCTCATCACAAACAGTAAATCCCTCTTTTAAACCAAGGTTAATCAGAGTTTTATTTTACAAAACGAAAACAACGTGCGACAGATTTCAACATGTAACAATCATGAATGTAACAAAAATTTAGATTATGAAACCACAATTGATTGAGTTAACAGTCAAATATCACAACTCGGGCGTATTTTTTCGATATAATAAACTAATTACTGTAGTGTCCGTTTTGCACCACACACTATAACGAAGCACTATAAATGCTCGAAATCACAAGAGGCTTTTATGAAGCAGAGTAAAACTCGCCTACCGAACCTATTGCAGGTATTCATCGCGTTAGGACTATTTCTATCCCTTGCTTTTTCCTTTACTGCAAAGCTTGACCTTCCAATTCAACTTGCCTTGTATATTGGCTGGTTCATTATCATGGTTCTTGGTATTCGTCTTGGACACCAATACAAAGACTTAGAAAAAGCAGCACTCAAAGGAATATCCAATGGCTTAGGCGCGGTTTTAATACTTTTAGCCGTTGGCGCTCTTGTTGGTACTTGGATCTCAGGCGGGATCGTACCTACTATCATTTACTATGGTCTGAAAGCTATCCACCCTTCTATCTTCCTTTTAGCGACCATGATCATCTGTTCTCTAACTGCATTGGCGACCGGTACTTCTTGGGGTGCTGCGGGTACAGCAGGTATCGCGATGATGGGTATCGGCCAAGGCCTAGGTGTTCCAGCACCGATTACTGCAGGTGCCGTGCTGTCAGGCTGTTACTTCGGTGACAAGATGTCTCCTCTTTCTGATTCAGTGATTCTGGCTTCTTCAATGTCTGGTGTTGAAGTGGTTGAACACATCAAGGGCATGCTTCCAGTTGCGTTAATCAGCTACGTGATTACAGGCATCATGTTTACTGCGTTTGGTTTCCACTACGCGGGCAACGTTGACATGAGCCAAGTAGACTCTGTCATCAAAGCGATGGAAGTTCAGTTCTACATCACGCCTTACTCATTCGTTCCGGTACTTATCGTGCTTGGTCTGTTGGCTTTCCGTATGCCTTCATTCCCGGTCATCAGTTTTGGTTCTCTGCTGGGTATTATCTGGGCAGTCATGATCCAAGATATCGACTTCCTAACGGCATTCAACACGGCTTGGGCACCGTTCTCAATCTCATCTGGCGTAGAGTTTATTGATTCGATTCTTAACCGTGGCGGCATGTCTTCAATGCTAGGTTCAGTTGCGGTTATCGTATTTGGTCTAGGTTTCGGTGGCTTACTGGATAAAGTGGGCGTACTAGAGACAATCGCTAAGGTGTTTGAGCGCCGCGTAAACAGCGCAGGCTCACTAGCGACGAGCACAATTGGTACGGCCTTCATGGGTAACGTGTTCGGTTCTGCAATGTACGTATCGTTAATCCTTACGCCAAAAATCTGTGCGAAAAACTACGACCGTTTAGGCTACAAGCGTAAGAACCTATCTCGTAATGCTGAGTTTGGTGGCACGCTAACGTCGGGTATGGTTCCCTGGAGTGATAACGGTATCTACATGGCGAGTATTCTTGGTGTTGCGACGCTGTCTTACGCACCCTTCATGTGGTTAAGCTTCATCTGTATCATCGTGACTATCGTGACATCTTACATGGGTTGGTTCGTTGATAAGTGTGAACCAACAGCACCAGCGTTTGAAGCTGAAGAAGCGACCGAGTTAAGCAAGCAACAAGCTTAAGTTCAGGAGCTAACGCTTTCGAACGTAACTCAAAACGTTAATGGATAAATGCAAAAAGAGCGCCCTAGAGCGCTCTTTTTTGATCTGCTGATTTACTTATTTATCTATTTATTGGCGGTTCGTTTACCCAACCAGTAACCGATGCCTAACGGTGCAAAGAACACTACTAAGATAAACAGGATGAAGTAGATAATCACACCTTTGATTAACTCCATTAGCTTATCAATCGCCAGTACCACCACCTCTTGAGAGACGCGATCAAGGTCTTGCGTGAACAGTTCTCTTTCTGAAGTCACAATGCCGGCAATCTCGATGCGCTCTTTCGCAATCATCTCTACTAGAGCTTCTCTCTCACGTGTCACCATTTTTTCTAATGCCACACGTTCATCACTCAGCATCGCTAATTTTTGGTCGGTTTTATCACTGAGGTCGTTGAGCAATGGTTGCATTTCTGTCGACATAATAGAAGCCAGTGTTTGCATGTACTCCGGGTTGTTCTCAATGAAGTCTTGCATGCTTGCTGATGTTTGACGAAGGCTTTCCAGCGTCATCGATAGGTCTTCACCCGTTAGTGAGCTATTCAATGCAACCAACTCCGCCTTCCACGACATCAGTTTTGGTGTCTGGTCAGCCATAAGGCTTAAACGATCAGATGCGTCACTCATGGCTTCTGGCATGGTGCCTAAGCTCTGAACGATTTGCGATTCGTCTTTACCAAGGTAACTTAGCCATTCACGGTAAGCTGGTGTGCTTCTGAATGTGAGGTCTTTAAATGGGTGGCTAGCAGCAAACTGAGCAACGAACGCTTTGCTTTTTTTGAAATCACTGGAGTTCAATACACCCTTTGCCAATTTATCTGCTTCTTGGTCAAGAAAACGAGCAGCCTCTACCGCATCATCCGTCGCGAATAGGTCCGCGCCATCGCCTTGGCTATAAAACTGATTCATTTGGGCAGTGAAAACCCACGAGTCAATTAACGCAGACATTGGGGAAGTTTGGTAAGCCGCTTGTTGTAATCCCTGCTCTGCATGGATCTTCCAAAGCAACACATAAGATTGATGTAAAGTGTCATCAGCAGGATAAAATTGCGCGATTAAATCAGCCGAGTCTTCTACTCGTGTAAAAAACATCTTGGCGTATTCACGCGTCATGAGCCGAGCATTTAACTCTTGTTGAGTGAGAGGCGTCGTTTGACTATCTAACTTAACTTCTAAGAGAGAACAACCACTTAGCACAATGCTAAGCACCAACACCATCCAACTTCGACTCGAAACTCGTAACATATAAACCTCTGAAAAAGACTAAGGGCGCGGATTGTATGAGCGCTTCGTCAGAGTATTGTCAAAAACCCTGTAAAAGTTAACGCTGACTGTCTAAATATTCATGAGCAGAATCCACAGAGGCTTTTATAGCCTGCTCTAGTTCAGCTAAATCATGTTCACTGATCGCTCTGGACTGCTTCATTGTCATTTCAATGGTTGCGGCAATGATGGCTAACCGAGACGCTTTAATACTGCCAGCCACGCCTTTTAAGCTATGTACAATGCGAGCCGCGGAGGTTTCATCTTTAGTCAACAAAGACTTAAACTTCTCGTAGTCACCTGCGTGGTCTTGTACAAACACACCAAGCAAGAGTTCGACAGACTCAGCATCACCATCGAGCGTTTCTAACATGTCTTCGATATCAATCGCAGGCTTTGAATCTGTGACACTGGCAACGTGTTTCTCTACTACTGGCGCCTGTTCAGGGACTTGCTGAATAGAGTATTGCGGTACAACGGGTTGGCTTGTAACGTTAACGCTCTGCGGAGGTTGAGAGTCGGAAGACTGGCGCGTTGGCTTGTTCTCGGATACATAAGCGTCACTATCTGCTTGTTTCACTGCTGAGGAAACAACATCGCTATAAGAAGCGTCTTCCTTACTTGAATTAATTTCTAGTTCAGAGCTGAGTTCTTGGTCTGCTTCTTTCATCGTTTTTGTGGACCTAACGCCCCAAAACACTATCCCGCTCATCGCCACCAAGCTTAAGCCTAGCATCACCAACAATAGGTTGAATTGACGATCATGGAACTCAGCTTCGAGTTTTATGATCTGTTCATTTACTGAGTTTTTCTTAATCTTATCAACCAAATAGTTAAGCTGAGCGTAATCACTCAACAATGCTGACGCATCAGCCAGTAGTTGTTGGAGTGCATCTTGTTCTTCGTTTTCTAAGGAATAAGATTTTTCTAGAATGGAATCAAAGGCGCGATAAGTCGCTGACGAACTTTGATTTTCAGAATACATGGCTTCAAATACCACAACACCGAATTCGTTGAGGAGCGGTTTTAGCTGAGGGGAAAGCTCTTTATCAGCACGCAAGATCTTAATGTTATCAACGATGTCTTGAACTTGGCTTTCTATTGGAATGAACTCATCGAACTTTTCTAGGAACTGATCAGCTACGTACAACAGTTGGTTGACATCAGGACGAAACAAGGCGTGTTGGAAATCAGATTCAATCTGCAGTCGGATCGAATAAACCAACTGAGCATCGAGTGCGAGATCATTGATACGAGAGACTCGAAGCGGTTCTGAGAAATAAAGCGATTGCCTCAATTCGTTGACTCGAATAGCGAGCTCTTCGATTTGAGCTAGAGAATTGGTGTAGGAACGGCTTAGATTAAGAAGAGCCAATGAAGGAAGTAACCACAGAGCCAAGAGCACAACCAAAAAGGTGGCTGGTTTTTTAAAGCGTTTGGGCTTTGCTACTGATTGTTCCATCTATATTCCTTGTGCGTGTTAACTTGAAGCCATGACCGTAGCTAAAAGATTAAGCACAAAATAAGCGACAACGTCCTGCTGCCGCTTTTATCCGTTAACTTCGGACTATGACTTATTGCGAGTCAGTTGGTCACGTAAGTTCGGTGGAGTGCCTTTAATCGTTAGCGTGTCTGTCTCCGGATCGTAAAAGATACGTTCGCCTAGAAGCAGACTATCAAAACTAACATTCAAACCGCCACCAGCACCAACAAATTTTGTTAGTTTACGCATAGTTGCGCGATCGGCTGGGAAGCTGTCTTCTAACTCGTAGCCTTGCTCACTAGTATAGTCAAAGAAGCTTGTGCCATCAGTGCTTGCTGGCAACTCACCAGAAAGTTCACGAACTTGTACTTCATCGCCCGCTTTAAGCTGCTCGTTACAGTAATCCGCAACCTGCTTTTTGTAGCTGATCGCTTCTTCTTTCTCTAATTTAGAGTCAGAAACGAAGTCTTCTACCGCTTGCATCAGTACTTGGTTCTGCTGTTTCGCATCCAAACCAACTTCAGCTTGTAAGAAATCTAAGAAGAAATCCGCGACTTTACGGCCAACACGTCCTTTAATGTAAGTTAAGTAACGGTTTGATTCTTTATCAGTCTCATAAGTTGAAAGGTCTAGACGAGCCGCGATATCCATTTTTGAGATATCAAGGTAGTCAGTCGCACTAATATCAAGCCCTTCAGTTACCTTTAGGCTTTGGTTTGAAGGCAATAAACCAATGAAAAGGTAATCTGTTGCAAGTGACTGATATTCAGCCATTACCAAGATACCTTCGTCAGCGAATGGGTACTTTGATAGTTCGTCTTTTAGACGTTGCGCACTCTTTTGAGAAAAATCGTAAAAGTTTGTCTCACCAGCACGAAGTTGATGCAACCACTGCTGGAATTCGCTGTCAGATTTGAAAGAACCAAACCCTTTGCCTGCTTTTGAATTAAAAACACGGTGAAGTTCAGCAACTAGGCTTTCAGATGAAGCATCGTTTTCTAGAGATTCAGCACGATAGTTAACAATCAGCTCATCCTGATCGTTCTTGCTCAGCTGGTGTAAAATTACGTTGGAAAGGTGAAGGCTCATAGTGAAAATATTACCGTTCAGGTTTCAGTTGTCGTGCATAGTAGGTTATCATAAGCCGCTTTTACTATCATTATTAGAGTCCTTATGCCGATTATATCTAAATACACAGATGATCAAGTTGAAAAAATCCTAGCTGAAGTAGGTGCTGTACTAACTAAGCACAAAGCTTCGCCAGAACTTTCACTGATGATCGCTGGAAATATCGCAACCAATGTCTTAAATCAGAATGTTGCTGCTTCACAACGCAAAGGAATTGCTGAAAAATTTGCCGAGGCTTTAATTTCTTCTCTTGAAGATAAAAAGTCTCACTAAATTTGATTGACGGATAAAAGAATTATAAATGGTAGACAGCGCAAACTCATATAGCGATCGTGTATCTCGACTGGTTGGTTGGGGTCACTGGTTTGCATTTTTCAACATCATTGCTGCGATGTTGATTGGTACTCGTTATATTACTCAATCTGCTTGGCCAGAAACCTTGCTAGGCCAATTCTATTTGGCTGCATCGTGGGTTGGTCATTTTGGCTTTTTAGTGTTCGCGCTCTATCTATTAGTGCTGTTCCCGCTCACTTTTATTCTTCCGTCGAGGAAGTTATTACGTTTGGTTGCCGTTATCTTCGCGACCATAGGTTTAACTGTCCTACTGATTGATACCCAAACGTATCAAAATATAAACCTCCACCTGACGCCTGTCGTGTGGGAGGTTTTATTCAGTGGAGAGGAATCTGCATTCACGTCTGATTTGCAGCACCTCTTCATTGTTATGCCGCTTATCTTCTTGCTGCAACTCGGTCTATCTGAGTGGGTTTGGCGTAAGCAGCGTAAACTGTCTCATAAACACATTGGCCGTCCGATTACTGCCGTCTTCTTCTTGTGTTTCATCAGCAGCCACTTGACCTACATGTGGGCTGATGCGTACTTCTATAACCCAATTACTAGCCAGAAAGCGAACTTCCCACTGTCTTACCCAATGACAGCGAAAAGCTTTATGGAAAAACATGGCCTATTAGACCGTGAAGAGTACCTTGAGCGTTTAGAAGCGAACAAAGAGAATGTAAACCTAGTTAGCTACCCGCTAGAAAAAATTCAATACAACCGCCGCAGTGATGATCTTAATATCCTGATGGTGAGTGTGAACAACCTTCGCTCTGACGCTCTTAATGCGACAGCGATGCCAAACAGCTATGCCTACGCACAACAGTCGATCAACTTCACCAACCACTACAGTTCAAGTAACGATATGTTTGGTATTTTTGGCTTGTTCTACGGCCTACCGAGCAGCTACGCAAGCAGCATTGAAGCTCAGGGGTCAAGCGCAGTATTGCTCGATGTTTTAGAGAATCACGATTACAAGTTCGCTGCTTTCAGTGGCGACAACTTTAGTGATGCACTGTACTCGGATATCATCTTCCGAGGCCGTGATGTGATGCCAGAGCAAGCAACTTATGATGACCAGAGTGCCATAAAAGCTTGGTCTAACTGGATTCAATCACCGCAAGCTAAACGCCCTTGGTTTAACTTTATTGAATTAACCACACTGGATAACTTCGCCAGCTACAATTCAAGTTCAGAGTCGGACTCTACGCTAACGACAGCAGAGCGTTTTGCAGCAGACTATCAAAAGTCGGCGACAGCTGCCGATGCTCAGCTAGCAACTATCTACGCTGAACTGGAACGCTTAGAGCTTGCCGATAACACGGTGGTTATCATTACCTCTAACCACGGTACTGAGTTTAACGAAACCAAAACCAACAGCTGGGGTGCAAACTCCAACTACAGTCGTTATCAGTTACAAGTACCACTGTTTATCAGCTGGCCTGGCAAGTCTGCTTCTGAATACACCCACCGTTCTAGTCATCTAGACGTGTCAGTAACACTGATGCAAGAGCTATTGGGTGTATCTTCGAACCCAACAGATTTCAGTAGTGGTCGCAGCCTGTTTAATGAACGTAACAGAAAGTGGATTCTCGCGGGCGACTCTCGTGAACTTGCTCTTGTTACTGACCAGCAAACAACGGTGTTGGATAAATTTGGTAACTACAAATTGTACGACCAAAATTACAAGCGCCTGAAAAACGTAAGCCCTCGCTTACCTGTGTTGATGCAAGGCCTGACAGAGCTACAGCGTTTCTACACAAAAAATGACTAAATAATCAGCAAACAGCAAAGGGAAGCCAATGGCTTCCCTTTTTTATTGCCGTGAATGATTAGAAAACAAGCAACAAAACAAAATTATGAAAATTAAGGGTTTACAAGATCCTCCACCCCTTATATTATTCACGCCACTGGAGGGATGGCTGAGTGGTCGAAAGCACCGGTCTTGAAAACCGGCAACCGTTAATAGCGGTTCTAGGGTTCAAATCCCTATCCCTCCACCACATTAAAAATGAGATAAGCCGTTGTATTACAACGGCTTTTTTCATATCTGCAAGGTGCCAAGTCAAACCATAAGGATTGACTCAGACAATGTACCTTTTCCGCGCCCCAAATTGCACCTACTACACACGTGTTTGTCTGCCGAAAAAACTTCGAGATAATGGCTTTCCGTTCGATCTGAAAGTATCTTTACTAACCAAGAACCGTCAACTTGCTTCTGAACGCAATCTAACCGTTGCTGCTAGTCTAAAAGAGTTAATAACTAAAACTCATGGGCAAAGTTGTGTAGAAGGCTTTAAAGCGGATTGTGATGCGATTATCGATGAGGTTCGTAGTAAGTTTGAATCGAATCAACCTGATATTGAGGTATCTGCCGCTCCAGTTCGTAAAGCAGAACATCGGGACTTAACTTCTACAGTTCACCGAAAGAATCACCCTGTCGTTTCATTAAAAGCGGCGCTAGACGCTTTTGTCGCTAGTAAGAAGTTGCAAAATATCAGACCTTTAACAGTGCATCAGTTAAATGCTCGTGCCAGTCACTGTATTAACCTGTTACCCGTTGAATCCGTGGATCCTGTTACTTCGGCTCATGCGTTGGTGTACCGTGACCAACTCCTCAAGGAAGGGCGTAGCTATAAGACAAACAAAGAGTACCTTGCTGCTGCTTTTCAGTTTTTTAAGTTTGCTAAGATGATGAATTACATCGCACTGAACCCCTTTGACGGCATTAAGGTAGATAACAAGCCACTCAAGCCTACTAGTGAAGAACGTGAACGCTGGTCACTCAAGGATCTTAAGCTATTCTTCAAGTCTCAAAAATTTGTTGAACAGGATGTAGAGTTCCGCTGGATCTCGTGGATATTGCTTTACTCAGGAATGCGTCCATCTGAAGTGTGTCAACTAAGAGTGAATGACATAAAAGAGGCTGATGGGAGCTACTATTTCGCTGTCAATGTTGACGATGAAGGTAAGTACGTCAAAAATAGCAACAGCATCCGCAAAATCCCTGTCCATGGTCAACTAATTAATTTTGGATTGCTGCAGTACATTGCAACTAGGAAGTCCAGCGGTACCAATAATCTATTCAGCTATGAGCCAAAAAACATCTTTGCCGATTGGTCTAAGGCCTACCTTAATAAAATGACCAAGTACCAGACATCTATTGGTATGCTGCCACGCCACCGCCCAACGAGTTATGGATTCAGACATACTTTTATTGATGAGTTGAAGCAAAAGGGTGTTTCTGAGTTGATTACAGCTGAAATCGTAGGCCATAAGCAGCAAGGGGTAACGTATGATCGCTACGGCAAACAGTTGAATTTGAAGGAGCTTGCGAAGGCATTAAACAAGGTTACTTTTAAGCTGTAGTGCCGTGTGCTATTTCAATGTTAAGAAAAGCCGAGCTAGCTATTTACCGAGCTAGCTCATATTTGGACAGGAATCATTTAGAGTACTCTGTCTAAGTCGACTAATATTGATTAGAAAAAATATCCAAAATTATCAAAGATCTATAATTAGTTTCGCCCTCTTTATCTACAAAACGAGCGGTGAACGTTAGCCGTAGAGTACAGGGCAAGATCACGAAGCTTTACCTTAAGCTAAGTTTTTTATCTTATACTTCTTTTTGATAACAAACCAAGTCAACCATGTCTGAGCTCAATTTATTCAAATACTTTGTAGCCATTGAAGATACACGCCAATCAGGATAAGTTGTAAATAAACTCTTAGATATTCTGTTCCTTACCATTAGCGTTGTGATTGCAGGGAGTCAAGGTTGGGAAGAAATTGAAGAGTTCGGGCGTGACAAACTGGATTGGTTGCGTAAGTTTTTAGTTTTCATTGCATTTTGACCTTATTACTCTTTATTAAAAACGACGTATATTCCCTCAAAAGTAGCAACCAACTCATCCGCACAAAATAGATTGCAGGCTATTTGAACACGACCTTTTCCCTTGCGTTGAAACGCACGATGAAACCGAGACCACGCCGTAAGGTTGTCATATTTACATACTGCTGTTACATCTTTGCTGGCGGGTTTCAGGTATCGAATGCTATTTTCTTGAATAACAATTTGATGTTTTTTACCCTCCAACTGGGCATAAACTAAAGACCAACCTGCCAAAATACCAACAACAGATAAGCTGCCGCCAAACACCGTATTCATGTGGTTGGTATTCATTCTCAATGGTGCAGTAATCTCGATATTTTTGCTGCTACAAGTATTCACACAGATACCGAGAGACTTTGATACTGGTATATGATGATGAAGGTAGACTTCAAGCTCTCTATGTTTCATATAGACCGTTGCCTTTTTCAGACCGCCAAAATATTGCAAAAGTCCGTTTTAGAGGGATGCAGGAATTACACTTTAGCTAATTCAGTTAATACTTGCTTATACGTATCCACTGATTGGGCTCCAGAAATAGCGCTCTCGCGATTGAATACAACTGTTGGAACACCTGATATACCCGCTTGCTTCCATTTCTGTTCCAGCGACTGGACATGACTTCGCATATTATCGTCATCTAGGCATTGCATTGCTTCGTCAACATTAATACCAAGACTTTGCAACTCTTGCTCGAGGGTACTCTTGCTGGATATATCTTTTTGCTCGCTATAAAACGAAGCAAATAACCGATTTTTAAGCTCGGTTTGCTTGCCTACACTTTTTGCATGCTCCAGAAGAATATGAGCATCAAGGGTATTTACAGCTTTTAGTCCGTCAAAGTAGTCGAATTTAAACCCAACGTCTTCTCCAAGCTCTGTCATCTCTTTTCTGAAACGAATGCTATCTTCTAATGTAGTACCGTACTTCCTTTTAAGGTGGGCACGTAGGTCTTCACCTTCAAGCGGCATATCTGGATTTAACTGAAAAGGTTGCCACTCAATCTCAATGCGATCTTCTATACCAAGCTCTTTTATCGCGGTATTTAAACGCTTATAACCGATAATACACCAAGGACAAATCACATCTGACACAATATCCAATTTGATTTTCATATTCATATTTAACTCTTTTTATCAAGCGTTTAGCTTCAATTTTTTTCATTAAATAACACTAAGCAGAACCCAAATTGTTTATTATTCGGTATCCTGCTCATTTTCACCGTAGAGAGTTGCGGTTCTATATTTTTTGCTCACAAAGCTGAATTGATGGAACGGTATTAGTGAAGTTCGGTACATCAGCTTTTATCTTGTCTGCATTTGGGCCAAATGCCGTTTGAAATGACTCTATAGATTCAAATGAAATTGTACTAATCGCCACATATGCCGCTGCTTCACTAGGAACAACACTTGCTAACCCTGCATCTACTGTCGCCCCTTTTAGTGCGTCTCCCAGAAGCTCTCCTATCATAGGAACATGTTTGTTGCAGTAATAATCAAAATCAAAAATCACATCATCGTTATTTGGGTATATTACGTATACTTTAATCATTGCTTTTTTCCTTTTTCTTTCACTAAAGTTTTAAACTGTTGGGGGTTACATTTTGTTATTGGGCATTGCTTTTCCAATCATTGATTCACCCATTATTGCCTGCTTTTGGTGGGGGATGATCCCAGAAAGAATAGCGGTCATTCGATTACGTTTACCTGGAACCACAACTGCTTTTCTACCCAAACCATTGATAGCTATTTCTGCTACTTCCGCTGGATCTTTTGCAACCATTGGTAATTTTGACCAGTCAACACCATTATCAGCTGTCATCGGTGTAGTTGTTAACCCAGGAGAAAGAACCGTTACATCAATACCTTTGGGTTTAAGTTCGCCATGAAGAGATGCACCTAGCTGAAGAACGTAGGCTTTGGTACCTGCATAATTTGAAAAATATGGGGAAACCATATGACCAGAAAGACTTGATACCATTAAAATACCGCCTCTTTTTCTTTCGATCATTGTTGGTGTAAAGTGGTGAGTCAGTTGCAACACAGAGCTAACATTAAGCTGTATCATCTTCAACTCTTGCTCTAGAGATGATTTAGCAAACGAACCATTAACTTCAATACCAGCGGCTAGTACAAGTAGCCCAATACTTTTGTCAATTTGCTTAACTTTTTCGACGCCTTCTGACGTACTTAAGTCAGCAGAAACGGTCGTTGCTTTAATTCCGTAGCGTTCCGTAAGCAACGTAGCTTGCTCTTCAAGCTCTTTTTCTCGACGAGCGACCAAAACAACGTTCAATCCTTTTGCTGCAATCTGGCTTGCCATTTCTGCGCCAATGCCTGATGTTGCCCCTGTGATAAGTGCCCAATCACCATATTTTTCTTTAAAGCTGATACCCATAATTCGTTACCTTTCTCTGTGTTTAGTTGATGGGGTAACTATATGGAATTTGGAGGTACAGGGCTCTCCATAAAAGTTCAAAAATTGCTCACATTAGTTCAAACGAGCCAACCTGAATGGAAAGGTTAAAATGCGTTGGTGTCAGGTTAAACGAAATTGAGAAGGGGATAGGCCTGTTTGTCCTTTAAAGGCACGGTTAAACGTGGAAATCGACTCGAAACCCGTTTCAAAAACGATGTCGGAGATACGTAAGCTATTATCTTTCAGTAACACTTTAGCTTTGTTGATTTTTAATTTGGTAATGTATTTTATTGGGGGTTCTGAATACACCTCTTTAAACTTACGTTTAAAAGTAGAAACACTCATATGACACAATGCTGCCAACTCATCCACACTCAGATCCGCATACAGATTACTTTGGATAATATCTTCAAATTTGGCAAAGTTAGGTTTAAACATAGAAGCAAGAAAATCGAGTTCAGAAGGTGCGCTGGTTCTTTTCGCCATAAGAATGACAAATTCACGTAGTTTGCTCTCGATAAGCAAATCATCCGCCAACTCTGGAGAATCCAGCAATATACTGATGCTATCACGATAGTGCTCTAGCAATTTGTCCACTTCAACCTGCAAAATATTATAATCGACCCTGTATTTTGACTGGCTAATATCAAAGTTAAACAGTGACTGAAATATTTCAGGATAGAGAAGGATACCAATCGCTTCACCTGCACCTTCATCATTATGATAGCTAGTGTTTTCATAAAAGTAGTTGGTGCATTTTGCCAGTATTCCGCAGTTTTTGTTCAATGAAGCAGATTCTGTCTGTTCCCTGACGTTAAAATCGCCATTTGTGACAAACGCAAAACACGCTTCACTGTCTACAAATACGCGCGGCATACGTTTGAAACTGGGTATATCTTGTTTTTGAAAAACAATACGTCCATTATATTTTATTGTTTTCATTTAAAGGCACCATTCAATAGTATTGCGATAAGGATAAAGCAGTCTACCTGCTCGATTAAATAATTGGCTCAACTAGAATCGTGTTGCTACGGTGCTGCACTCATAATCATTAGACATCTAAAACTCGACAACAAAGCTAAAGCTCGAGAATAGTCTACGCATAATCTATTTTTCAAATGTACTCAATACAAGCATGAATGCATGTATAGATCGAGCGAGAGATTCATGTGGTCTTTGCCCTCTTGATTGAACTTTGAGTCCTTGACGAAACGTAAGGAAATAGTCGGTCAAATGCTCTGCATCTATACCATCAATAAGTCGTTCTGTTTTCTCATATTGAGTAAAAAATGCCAGTGTTGCAATACGACCTTGTTCAAACTTCTTAATAACATACTCATAGAGGGCTGGTTCGTTTGATTTTAATTCAACAATACTGTTTGTAATTAAGCAGCCGTAAGTGAGTAGATCATTCTCTGGATTTAAGAACTCACTATCAAATAAATATTGAAGATTCTCTGATATTGATTTATTTGAGTCGAGTTTCCTGAGTACCACAGACATGTGATGCTCAACATAGAAATCTACTATACATTTAAACACGGTTTCTTTGTTGCCAAACGCGTTGTAAATACTGGTTTTCGTTAATCCTGTAACGGTCGATAATTGATCCACCTTAGTCGACGCATAACCATGCTGCCAAAAATATTTGGCCATAACTCCAAGCACTTCTATCTCGTCAAACTGTCTTTTCTTTGCCATTTATCTATACAACTACATAAAATTCTTATTGACACCTATTGTACTAGTTAGTACATTAATTGCAAATGTACTAACTAGTACAATTAGGCAAAACAATTAGGCAAAACAATGAGGAACAAACGATGTATTCAGCTATAGCACTATCACTACTTGGATTTTCCACAACGGTGATTGGAAGTTTGCATTACTTTCTAAAAGTAAAAAAGAACAAGCCGCCCAAAAATCCTATCATCCTTATGCTAGCACTTGCCGCAGGTGTCCTTTTGGGGCTAGGTGCAATTATCAGTGGGATTATAAATATGCATTGGAGCTTTGTTTTCGTTGTCTTAATGTCCAGCTTTTCCATATTTCTTGGTGGTAAATTCATTTGGGTATTCAGTCAAAAAGATACTCCTCTAGGTGATATTGAGGTTGCAATTGGAGATAAGTTCCCACAATTCGAATCAACCACATATGACAACGAGATTTATTCGACTGATGACCTAAAAAATCAACGTGTTCTACTTAAGTTTTACCGAGGTGCTTGGTGTCCATACTGTAGTGCTGAATTAAAAATGTTTAACGATATGAAACCGACTCTGGATCGATATGGAGTTAAGGTCGTTGCGTTGTCGGGAGATACGGCAGAACAAGCAAAAATGCACATCGAACGAGATAGTTTAGATCTTCTTCTTTTGTCAGACCCAGAACTCAAAGTAGTTAAACAATACGGCGTTGAACACCACAAGGCTTTAGGGGCTGACTCGTCTAAAACAAAAACAGTATTAGGGCTGCCATTTCCTACTTCATTTGAATACAAATCAATGTCTATCCCAACATCGATCTTAATTGATGAACATGGTGTCATCCAATGGATAGATCAATCTGAAGACTATCGACTAAGAGCAAGCGAAGAACGATTAACTCAAGCCTTACGCAACGTTTTCACCATTAATAAATAATAAACCGAGAGAATTATTATGTTTAACTACCACAATATTGAAACAGCACCAGAAGCATCAAAGCAAATGATGGAGCAATCTAAAAAATCACTTGGTTTAATTCCAAATTTACATAAAGTGCTAGCAGATGCTCCTGCAACTTATCAAGCTTATTTGAAGACTTATGAGTTATTCACGCAAAGTACACTATTCAGTCCACTCGAAGCTCAAGTGGTTCTGATGACATCAAACTTTGAAAACAACTGTCACTATTGCGTTCCTGGTCATACGTGGATCATGAAATCAGCTAATATGCCAGAAAGCATTATTGAAGCACTACGGGAAGGAAATGAGTTACCTGATGTCAAACTACAAGCGTTGCATGTCTTTACTAAAGAGCTACTAGATAATCGTGGTCATATAGGTGATGAAAAGTTGCAGAACTTTCTAACGGTAGGATACACAGAGCGGCATGCGCTTGAAGTGTTGACAGGCCTAGCTTGCAAACTTATTTCAAATTTCACCAATGCATTATCTCATACACCAGTTGATGCCCCATTAAAGGCTTTTGACTGGACTCACCCTTCAGAGAGGTAAGATCAATCTGAAGAGAGTATCTACTGATACTCTCTTTTAATGGCCGTGTATTTTCATAAGTATATGTGTTGTGGATTAGTAAATTTGGCCACATAGTCAGAACTCTAGGCATAAAGAAAAGTAAGTCAAATTACAAACCTTTAATATAGCCTCATTCCTGCTCTAGCTTGTTATGGGGCACTTCTGAGTTATGAGGTGCGGTAATTGTCGTAGGATGATCTGGTTTCTTTATAGTTATGCCATCGACACAAGGTGAACAATAGTGATGAACCCCAATCAGTTTTCTTGCGTTCTACCCACATACAGCAATATGAGACACAAGCCTTGATTATCACTAGATAGTTACAGCCGCACCAATGAGATGCATCATGTGAAGTGAATATCACACCTATTCGAATCAATATGCCAACGTAAGATGTTTGGGTGGGGAAAGTTTAGTGTGTGAGTTTCATATGGAAATTTTTCAAAAAAATTTAACTTTCTAACCTGTTGATAATCATTGTAATCGTGATTTTTCATAATAAGTAACTAATATTATTGGCTTTTTCATATTTGATCATGCTAAAGAACTCTTGTAGTTTGTTCACAAGACAGCAGAGCAGCCAAAGCTGCCATAAGATTGAGACGTGAATCAACAAGAGAAAAAAGTAAAAAACTATATAGAGCAATACATTGCAAGTCGCGTAAACCGCGTTGCCCCATCGACTCTTCGATCAGAGAAGAGTAAAGCCTTAAAGCTATCAAAGCGCATTGGTCATAGAAAGATTGCGAGTGTTACACACAGCGACATCCTTGCCGTTATTGATGGTTTGCATAAGCATTATAAAAACAAAAGCATCAATGAGTTCCTGATCATCCTAAGAGCGGTTTTTCGTTTTGCGGAGCTGGACGGTGCGCTCGAACGAAACCCTATGACGGGTATTCAAAATCTGAAAGTTACAACATCCGAACCTGCACCGTTTACAAAAGCAGAGCTGAAAAAGCTCCATGATACTGATGTATCGTGTCAAAGTGGGAAAAATGCGTGCTTATTTAATGCTCTCACAGGTTTGAGGATCAGTGAATTACTTGCGCTCAGCTGGGATGATATCATTTGGCAACGTAAGGAAATGTACGTTCGTAGAGCCAAAGTTCTTCAAGAATACAAAGTGCCCAAGACTGAGGGGTCAATGCGAACCGTTGAGCTTAACCAACTTGCTATTGACCTCTTGAAACAGCAGTTGCAACTTACTGGCAAGAAGAAGCTAAGGAAAATATCGGTTAGGCAAGAAGATAACAAAACGCTCAAAAAAGAGTCTGTGCAGTTCGTTTTTTATAACAGTAAGACCAGTAAGCCATTTTTACATGCAGCACAGTTTGCCAAAGATTTCTTCGATGCTTTTCTGCTGCAAGCAGAGGTTAATCACCGTGGAGTTGGTCAATTACGGCATACCTTTGCTTCACAAAATTTAACTGCGGGTATATCGAAAGAGTGGATTGCTGCTCAGATGGGGCATTCAGGTACTCATATGGTTGATAAGCATTATGGGCGTTGGATTGCCTCTGATGCTCCAGATTGTGCTCGTTTGGCAGCCGATAACTTAGCCGAAGCCTTTGGACAAGCACCTGTAACGGCTCCATCTTCTTCTGCGATATCGGTTGAAACAGCGGATCTGGTTGCTAAATTAGAGTCTAATCCTGAGTTGCTAGCGGTTCTTAAGGCTACACTTGGTGGTGCGAAATGATTCTAAGCACTGCCACCAATGGCATTATCGATGCCACCAATGGCATTATCGATGCCACCGTTGCCATTTTCGCTGTCAACAATGGCTGTTGTACTGCCATTAATGGCACTAACAGTGCCAAAGTCGTTCACTTCAAAAGTGATACGACAAGGCAACCCGCTGCGCTCCCGTCACACTTTTACTTCGCAAAAGATGCACGTGAGCTGCGGGCAAGAGAAGTGCCTCTTGACTCTCTACCATGCGCACCTCTTAGGAGGATTGCATGAAAGAGATTCGATTGTTTCACCGTCGGTTCAACTTTAGTTCGAAGCCCGCTGAACGTGTAAAGTGCGAACATTCTTTAGCTCATTCATTACGCATATCACCACCCACTGCGGCAAAGAAATCGAAGCAATTAGAGTGGAATCATGAGCTGCTTGAAAAAAACGTGATCTGGACGAATGGTCAACAATCGTCTCTTAAAGAATGGTCTGAAGAGCAACGGCTAGAGTTGTTGTATGAGATTGCGCCGTCGCCTAAAAAGGCAAATCAAGCGAAGCTGCAAACACAACTTCGTCAGTATCGCAAAAAGGTAAAGACAGCAGTTGATAGTGAGCTTAAAAAAGGAAATCAGGCTGCCGCTCAATTTTTACAGGCTGTACTGGATATGGATAAGTACGTTCCTTACTCACGTATCGATGCGTTTGCAAAGCTAACAATGCAACGCAAAAAGCAGCGAATTAAGATGTTAGAAACATATCTGAATGCTCACAATCAGTTATGCCAGAAGCCGCCAGCCAACAATCTGTATGTTCAAGAAGGTCTTTTTAAAATCCCCCACCAATGGGGGGTTGGAACGGATGTAATTAGCTTAGAAGAGTACGTTTCGTTTACTAGTCAGTTCTTAATGGAATATTTTCCCGATTACGAGGTTAAAGCGGTTATCGGGCATGACGACGAACGAAGTGTGGATGTCAAAACGGGAGCACATGCGCACTACTATTTATCTGGTCGAAACAACCAGACAGGTAAATATGACTTGAGAAAGACTCAGATTAAGGTCGTCAATGAGTATATTAAGCGAACGGCACCTGACACCAAATTATTACCTGATGATGGGAAACTGACGAGGAAGTTGAGTCAAAAATTTGGTCGTTACTTTCAAAAAATGTTATTTGACTATGCTAATCAGCACCTATTTGTTGATAAAGGCTTGGTAGCAAAGCTTGCTCCAGAGTCAGAGCGAAGATCTGAAAAAAGAAGAGATATGAATCGAGAGGCTTCATTACCTAAATTGGAGCGCAGCCATAATTATCACACACACCAATTAGATCTAACTCAGGGAAAAATAAAGTTGGCAGAAAAGAAACGTGTTTATTTGTTAGATGAGAATGAAAAAACCGAGCAACAACTATCACAGTTGATAGATGATACTGCACTGGTAGAAGTACAGCTAAACCAATTACAGGTTGAGCGAGATACGATGCAACTTGAGTTGTCAGATCTCAAAGCTGAATCATCAAGGCTGACTATTCTCACTCAATCGCTAACACAAACCGTAGTGCCAAAACTGGTTGATATCTTTAAGAAAGTGGTACTTGCGATCAATGCTAAAGACAGAGGCGTATTAAAAAAACAAAGCGAGTACCTGAGTTCTGTCTTGAACTCAGTGCTAGACCTACCACCAGGTCTATCAGATAAAATCGTAAATGAGGTGGCTTTGCTGAAAGCGCCTGAAGCAGTGGCACCGAACAATGACCATACCGTTACAGATCATCCTAATAAGTAAGTTAGTCACGCAGCTTACTTTACTAACTAACCATCATAATAATTAAAACAAAGGTATAAACCATATGGCTAGACCAAAATCTTATGCGGATGAAGATGTTATACGCATTGCAACTCAATTGTCCGATGAAGGTCGACAACCTTCGGGGTGGCTCATTAAAGAAGCTCTTGGACGTGGAAAAATTGCTTCTATACAGACTGACCTTGAGCGCCTCATCGGAGAAGGCAGGCTTCCCGAAATAAAACAATCGACAGTAGATACTAATCCTGACCAGAGAGCAGTGGCATCGACTTTTGAGTTGCCTGTTGAGCTTCAAGATATGCTGTCACTCAATGAACAAGAGCTTGGGAAAATACTTCGTGATATGACTATCAGAATTAATGACAAAGCACACATTCATTATGAATCCTTGATGGAAGTGCGAATCAGAGAGCTAGATGCTAAATCTGATATATTGGTAAAAGCTCAAGCGATGGCTGAGCAAGATACTCTTGATATTGAAGTGCGACTACAGAAACAAGTTGAGCGTAATGAGCTACTAGAAGATCAAATCGATAACTTAGAGGTCAGATTAACAAGTTCAAAAAGCGAAAGATCAGATTTGATACAAACCATTAGTCAACTAACTGACTCTTTCAATAAGACAACGGAAAAGGCCGCTCAACAGCAGATTTCGTTGGATGAATTAAGACGAACAGTATCGGATATAGATAAGGCTCACACGGCCACTCAGGTAAAACTGGAATATTCCATGAATGAAGCCAATCAACTTCAATCTCAGTTATCAGGCTTATCTGAGCTGCATGAAACGACCAGAGCGCAGTTAACAGAAACTTCAACCCTTTTTAAATCAACTCAGAAGTTACTGAATGAATCAGACAATCAAATAAGTATTCTACGAGAAGAAAACCGCGAACTGGCTACGAGTCATCGCCTATTGGAGAAGGGCCTAGAAGAAGCTGAAAACGAAATTGCCTTGCTGCATGAACAAAAACAACGCCTAGAAAACGATCTCGTAGAACATGGAAAATCAACAATTTGAAATCCTTGAACTTTATTTCAGTAGGTGAAGGAGACCAATGAAATTAAGAATTCTTAAATCGCCTAAGAATCGCTAAGAAACGAGAGGGGAACTGGGAACGCTTTTCAAAGAGTTGGTGCCACCCAAAAGAAAATTCTATGATGGTTAATCCCTCGAATGTATGGTGTGATATATTTTAATATTAATCAGTCACTTAAAATCTAAAAGTCCACTTTAATGGACTTTTAGCCATGCTTTCAATCGAGATGACCTATAAGTGCATTATGGTGTACTTATAGATAGAGCATAAAATCACTTTCGGTAGAACCAATGAACATTTTATATTTTGACCCGCGCTCTCTTCTTTACTCTTCGAACTATTTAAATCAAAACGATGACGTTCGTCGTATTTATGAGTTACAGCCATTTTTAAGCAATACTGATTTGCTAATGAAAAATGTGACACCCGATAGAAAAGGTGCACAGCGTTTGGCTGATGCAGCAAACAGTGTAGGCTTTCTTTTGTACCCGACTGGAGAACGATTCACGCGTGAATTGTTAATTAAGCATACTGTATTTACTGAAAATCAATTAGCAGCGTTTGTTGATTTGACCTATAAAGTTAGGCTTGATGATAGAGATCCCGTGCGTCTAATGTTAGCTCACGCCAATGCTTTAAATGCGACTTGGTTTATCTGCGGAGACGTTGCGACAGACGATAGACTTAAAGCATTTACAGGGAAAGCGCTTTTAAGTGCAATAAATGAAGGTGTAAGCGACAGTTTGATATCTCAAATTAACAAACTGTCTCACATCTAACAGAGAGAAAATGGAATAATAGTCATAACATTACACATCAATATCAACGGTCGTGGTCTTGACTGAGCGCTGTCTTCCAGTTAGTACATCTTGTATGAAAGCTTCAACCGCTGCTTCATTATTTTGTGACACCGCATCCACCAAACTTCCATGGAATCGTACACTTAAACGATCTAATTCTAATCCAATTTTAATAAGGTCTTCTGGTGTTTTACAACGCTGAATAGATAAATCACTCACTAAAAAATGATGTAATACTAAACCGTCACTTTTTTTATCGGTTATAAAGTCAAGCGCATCAATAGCATCAAACTTTGATGCTATACGCTTAATTGACGACATCATTAACTCATTTAGTGTGCCATCAATAACCTGACAGGTCGGGAGCCATATCCCTCCCGCCTCATCTTTAATAAAAAGTAATTCGCATTTCTTACAATGATGTATGACATGCTTTTCTAACAGCCCAACTGAAGAGCTAAACTCTGATAAAGTTAAGAAATGGTTTTCATTAACAATGCTTTCTCGCTGTTTTTGGCGTTCTCGATTGAACCATCCGTTAAAATATTCGTCCATAACAATACTCAGTTGGGTTGGCTATCATAAATCGGAATACAACATGAGGTATAAACACGAGAAGTGCAAGTGATTTATGAGCAAGAGAAATAGAATTATTATAACTTAAATAATTGTTTTAAAAGAGAAAGGTAACATTATAGCTTGACGTATTTAAGTGCGTCGTATAGCCTAATCAAGGCTCTGGGAGAGCCTACTTTTGTCGCTAAAGTGAAACAATACGTGTCCCTTTAAAAATCTGTTTAGTATTTTCATTGTTCTGTAACTTTTGATTTTGTGAGCGACACACATTCAAAATGTTGTGGGACATAATGGAAAATAAACAATGACTACATCATACATACAACCCATTTCTCCTTTTGCATCGACAGTTGTAACCAGTAAAGATTTAAACAAAGCGGTTGATAGCTTTCTACAACGACGTTCGCTAACTAGTTTAAGTACTTCAGTAGTTTTTCGAGAACAATTACATACGATAGTTCATCGAAAATTCGGAAAATTCAGTGAAAATCAGCTTCGCATGTTTTACTCAGTCCTATCGAACACTGAACCACACTTCTGTCCTTTAATTTTGCAAACTGACTTTGTAAGTCAAATCAAAGAGTTAATATCGACACATCGTCATATTTACCAAATTCATGCATTTGACCTTAACCTTTCGATACTTTTCTTTTTCCGAGATGAGAAAATGTATATTCTCGATGTGGTTGATTTATCCACTCTAGGACTAGAAAAACTAGGAAAAGTCTACAATATTAAAGCATTAGATGACCCAAAGTTAAGACGAGATTTGGAGTGTGCGAGATATATTCAGTCTGACAAGATAAGTAAACGGCTTGAGAAGCTAATCAAGTTGATTTGGAAGAGTGGGACTCAAATGGTTTGCTTTGCTTTATCAAAGTCAAGCTGCAAAAACTTAGAGTGCGTATTGGCTAATATTCCAGGGTATGAAGATCATGATTTTGTGGGAGCATGGTTTTCTAAGGTTCACTATAGCGATTAACTAATTGACATTCTTACAATAAACGATATAGTCAATTGCATTATACAATTGTTTTAAGTGACTATAACACCTTGCTTTAAGGTATTGTTATAAAACGGTTTTATTTAATTTCTTGTGTTGGATATGGGGTTCAAATCCCTATCCCTCCACCACTTTAAAGAAAGCCGCTGAGAAATCAGCGGCTTTTTTGCATCTGAAGCTTTTTAAAATATAAAGCTCATCTAACAAAACTCTCTACAGTCCCAGTTTCAAACCCATTCACTTTATACCTAGTTTTAAATTCCGATCTCACCGTTCTAAACTAAAAGTTCATGCACCTAAGCCACTCCCCTCATAACTTTACCTGCAAGCCAATTAGATACTTTCTTTTTTAATAGCACAGAAACACTTCACGTATAACAAAAGTTGGGAATACTTGGCTTATTGAATATTAGATTTTGTCGGCTTCTTAATAAACCGAACAATAAATAATCATTCAGAACAAAAACACCAAAAAGCGTTCATAAAAAAAGCAGTCAGTTAATAAGGGTATTTACAAGCGAAAGCCACCCTTATATTATACGCGCCATTGGAGGGATGGCTGAGTGGTCGAAAGCACCGGTCTTGAAAACCGGCAACCGTTAATAGCGGTTCTAGGGTTCAAATCCCTATCCCTCCACCACATTAAAGAAAGCCGCTGAGAAATCAGCGGCTTTTTTGTATCTGGCGTTTGCGTAAAGAACTTACGTATTTTCCACTACGCCACCTTTCGGCTCACTTCAAAACGCCCAATCAATTGGTCTAAACGGCTCAATGCATTGCCCATCAAGGACACTCGACGTGCGAGTTGCTTAGTAGACAGTTGTAAGTCAGATATTGAACGTTGGGCTTTATCTGCCGTTTGTCCATTTTTCTGACTGTTTTCATCTAAGTTATACATCGTGGTAAAGAGGTCACTCACCGCTGATTGAATTTGCTCACTGCGAGCATTTGAGTCGACTGTTAAGTTTCCTTTACTCACATTCTCAACGCCTCGCTCCATAGACTCAACAGCACTGCGAGACTTACTATGCAGCTCTTTCATTAGGTCACTAATATGGTTAGCAGCTTGTGAAGTGCGGTCAGCCAGAGTTCTTACTTCAGAAGCGACGACAGAGAACCCTCTCCCGTGTTCACCTGCTCTTGCCGACTCAATGGCCGCATTCAAGGCCAAAAGGTTAGTCTGCGCGGTAATGTCAGTAATGATATCTATAATGTCAGACACCTTGGTCATTTCATTATTCACCTCATTCACGCTATGCGCCGAGCTTTCTACGATATTGCGAACAATCTCCATGCCTTCGACGGACTGATTGTACTCCTTCTCCGCACTCAGAACGGCTTGTTTCATCACCGTGTCCATTTGCGTTGCTGAGACACTCGCATGAGTAATTTCGCTCTGTTGATACTGACTCAACTGAAGCATATTGCTTAACGCTTGTGATGCATCATCACTGGTTTGCTTCATCACGACACTGCGACGAAACATCGATTCCGAAACCTCTCTAACTTCGTGACTCGCATGGATCAACTCACTCACCGTGTTATCTAAATTGTCGATAAAACTGTTAGTCCAGCGCCCTAAGTTGCCAAGTTCATTATGACTGAATGTGGTGGGATCAAGTCTCCGACTTAAGTTGCCATCACCTTCAGCTAAGGTCTGCATTACCCCGGTCATTTCATGAATCTTCTTCGCTAGTGGTTTGGCGCTAACTAAACGGAATAAGCCCAATGAAAGCAACGCGCAAGCGAACATAATGCCACTCTGCATAAAAGGTGTGAGTGTATAAAGGTTGGCAAACAGTAATGGAACAAATAGAGGCAGTAGCATGCAGCTGATAAAGTGCTTAGATAAGGTATAACTTAGACTTCGGTCTCTGTAGACCTCTTCTAAATCGGACTCACACATCATGCCAAAGGTATCTGGTGAACCATCCAATTGAAAAGTGATACCTTTGCCAATAACGGGTATGTGGCGATAGTCAGAATACCCCGGATAACCAATAAACAAGTTATTGCCATTTTTAATGGTTTCTCTTACGCCTGGGTGAAGCTGATTAGTGGCTGGGTCTGTAAAGCGAATCTCAAATTCGGTGTGGTGCTGGATCTTAACCGTTCCCCAATCAGTATGAACCCCTTGCTTTAAGTTCTCGCCGTGTGAAAAGGTATTATCTTCAAAGCGAGAACGAGAGAGCGCAACACCCGGCTGAGTATGAGGATCATGAATGGAGTCGACCATAAAGATATAGTTATCACCCGACTCGCTATAAATATGCCCCGCTTCTCTTTGAATAATGTCACCAATAACATCATTTGGAACACGACCACATAGGAATTGCGGCGCCCCTTCATCCCGAGAAAAGGGGACATAAAACATCAACGTCACTTGGTCATGAAACGATGAACTCGAAGCCCCTACGTTCAACGTGCGTTGATCCATATACGGCCCATGAAGATAACGCTTTGAAGCCCCTTCAACTAAAGCCTTCTTATCTCCAAGAGTAACCCCGACATGCTCATGAAAACTCGATGCTTGTGCGATCCCCTTAGCATCGACGATCGCCAACTCAGAAAAATCCGTACTGCGTTTAAGAAGGCTAGATAACGTCCCCTGTGCTTGCTCTTCCGTTCGACTTGCCAAATAAACAGCAGAGTCTTCTAAAAAATCCCATTGATTCTTGACCCAGTTATGCAGAAGTTGAACTCGCGTGTGAGCAATACTTTCAAAAGCTTGTTCAAGCTCTTCCGTCCTACTTCGATTGAGGAAGCAAGCTCTGCGCATAGCCAGTTTTCCTGTTGCGCCAAACCAATTAAGCCAACTACGTTCCTTGTCCGTCAGGTTCATTTTTATCCCTTGTGTTTTTATAGACACATGGGTAAAGCAATTTACAGACCACAATTAATCACACAAATACGTAACTAATTAATAAAAAAGCACTTTATATGAATCACAATGGTGCAAGCGTGTCTTTTATGGTGCAAGATACGCTTATTTCACACCATCATTTCAATGAGCTATCAGGCGCTAATTTGAGAGGTTAACCGTAAACATGATAAGCCGCTTTTAACAGCTGCATGTGAATCGGCACCAAATCTTGATGTTGAGTTCGATATCCGCCACCGACTACGCAGGCCATCGGAATAGACTCTGATTTCGCTAACTCAATCATCAAACAGTCGCGCTCAAATATCCCTTGTGTAGAGACATTCAAATAACCCAGTTCATCGTCTTGATGGATATCGATCCCCGCATCATAAATAATCAGATCAGGTTGATGGTGAGCAATCGCTAACTTAGTGACTTGTTCAAAACAACGCAAAAACTCTTCATCTTCTGTTTCACGACTTAACGGTACATCTAAATCAGACAGCGGTTTTCGTGCAGGGAAGTTTTTGTCGCAGTGGAATGACAGAGTAATGATGTCGTCATTCTCTTGGCAAAGAGTTGCTGTGCCATCACCATGGTGAACATCGCTGTCTACGATCAGCACTTTATCGATATGTTCAAAGGTCAGTGCATGCTTTGCCGCTAACACCAAATCGTTCAACAAACAAAAGCCACTACCAAAATCATGATGCGCGTGATGATAACCACCACTCAAATGAATCGCTAAACCACTCTCTATCGCCATTTCAGCGGCCAAGCAGGTTCCACCACTTGAGTAGAGTGTTCTCTCAATAAGTTGTTCACTCCACGGGAAACCGATACGTCTCATCTTTGCTGCGGGCAAATTACCAGAAACAAGCAAATCCACATACTCACTATCGTGAACCTGTTTTACCTGTTCAACCGAAACCGGCGTTGGTTGGAAGATTTCAAACTGACTCTTCCATAGAGGATCGCGGTCCATTAACGCTTCAACAGCACTGTGTAACAACTGATATTTGTTAATCGGGTAACGGTGACCTTCTGGTAAAGGTAACTGCGAATAGATTGGGTGGTAAATTAAAGGAATCATAATCAGGTTAATTGCATATCTTTCTCAAAATCATAACAGTCTCAGCCTAGGCGACAACCTTAATTAATGATAATAGTTATCATTAACTTGATTTTCAAAAAGAGACAACAATGAAAAACGTAATACTCATCTTTGGGGTGATCTGCGGCTCAGCGGCAGCAGTAATGATTTTTGTAGGAATGCTAATGGCCAGTTGGTGGAGCGTTGATTTTCTCGTGTTAAGCCATCAAACTTAACTAATTGAACTAAAAAGGAATCACCATGAGCGTTATTTTCATTACTGGAGCAAATCGCGGCATTGGCTTAAGCCTGACTCAACAATACTTGGAAGGTAGCCACAAGGTGTACGCAACTTACCGTGACGCCTCTTCAGTAAAAGAACTGCTCTCACTCGCAGACCACAACAGCAACCTAACCTGCATTCAGTTAGAAATAACCGATTACCAAGCGGTGAGCCAACTTCCCTCTCAAATTCCGTCGATAGATATCTTAATTAACAATGCTGGCTACTACGGCCCCAAAGGTTACGGGTTGGGAAATACCGATGTCGAAGAGTGGCGACGTGTCTTTGAGATCAACACCATTGCCCCGCTAAAGCTTGTCGAAATGCTCTTGCCACTACTCGAAAATAGTCACGTTAAAAAGATCGCTTGTTTGTCATCAAAAGTCGGCAGCATAGCCGAAAATACCTCCGGTGGCGGCTACATCTACCGTTCCTCTAAAGCCGCTCTAAACTCGGTGGTAAAGAGCTTAAGCAACGACTTAACTGATAATGGCTTTACGGTATTAGCCCTGCACCCTGGCTGGGTACAGACTGAAATGGGCGGGCCGAATGCATTAATCGATACCGACACTTCCGCTTCTGCCCTTATCAGCGTTATCGAGTCAGCAAATACGGAAGTAAGTGGTCACTTCTTTAACTTCGATGGCAGCGAAATAGACTGGTAACCCTGTATGAGTGCCTGCCCTCTCTCAAACCTAGTTAAGCACTTGACGCTGCTTTGTCTGACGGTGATGCTAGCTGGCTGTTTCAGTGATGGCCCCGGCAACTTATTCGACGACTATCAAACTAAGGTCGCCAGAGTACAAGATGCTGAAGAACTCAAAGAGGATTGGGAGTTTGAAAGCCTACCGAGAAAACGAGAACTGCTGCTTGAGGTGCCCTCACTCTCTATCGGTCTCATCGACAGCTATCAGCTTCGCCGATGTGGGCTGTTCAATCTGATAGCCGAAAGAAACTCGGTTCTAGGCAAGGTCGCGGATGAATTTCGTAATTATGATTATCAAGTCGCGCTACTGGAAGGTGTGGGTAAATGTTTGTCCGGTAATGAATTAGACCCAGAGATCGTAGAGCTACTCAAAGAAATCGAGCAGCAGAAACTCACACAGTTTCCGCTGCACCAATGGAATCTCATCTATGCCAGCGATGCGATGCAGTCTCAGATGCGGGGTAGTCAGTGGCTACGCACTGATATCGGCGATCAAGTACGACAAACCAGTGATGCCTTAGAACATATCAATCAAGCGTTAAACGTTCCGCTCATTTCCGACAAAACCACTGAGGTTCAAGAAGTATTAGACAAGAGTTCAACGCTTGGCGATTTATACTACTCGCTCGCCCGTGCGTCGGTTGAGCTTGATACCATCACCACACAACTGACAACTTTTGATGACAACATCATCTGCGGCAAGCAGCGAGACACAACCAAGTTTCGTTATCTCAACAATGTGTTTGAGCAACAATACATAGGTAAGGTTCAGCCCTACATGGCGCAGCTGGACGGCTACTATCAACAGTTAGCTCCGCAACTCGTGATGTTTAACGCGCAACCTGATCTGCACAATTATTACTTTCCCATCCAAGATGCACATCAAGCTTTTCGAGCATCGACTCGTCGCCATGTCGACTATTGGCAGCAGTTGTTTAAACGTTGCGGGCGTAAAGTCGGACGTTAATTCCATTATCGCCCTAAACAGCGGTTTGCTCTCAGTTTTTAGCTTTTAGTGCCCTTTTTAGCGGGAGTGCCTTTCTTAGCATACGTACCTGTCTTGGCATAGGATTTCTTCGCACCACCGCCTTTACGGCGTTTAAAGGCAGGTCTTTCGACTTTAGGCAGATGACGCAGTGATTCAGGTACTTCGCCTGTTTTTACCTTGCCCATCAAACCATCAATCTTGCTTTCTAGCGCTTGCATGAAAGGCTGATAAGCTTGATTTCGTTCTGCCATGCCTTGCAACTGATGCTCCCAGTGTGCCGTCATATCTGGAAAGGTTGAGTCCTCAGGTAAGGCATTAATCAAACCTCTCCCCGCCGGGCTACTGTGAATGCTCTTACCTTGGCGCGTTAGCAGCTGCCTTTTAAATAGCGTATCTAGAATACCCGCTCGAGTTGCCTCTGTTCCAAGACCATCGGTCTCTTTCAAAATGGCTTTGAGGTCTTTGTTTGCGACAAAACGTGCGATACCTGTCATGGCTTGCAGCAAGGTCGCTTCCGTGAAGTGTTTTGGTGGCTCGGTTTTCTTATCACCTATCACGCCTTCACGGCAGGTGAGCACGGTTCCTTTATCCAATGGCGGAACTGTATCCGTGCCATCGCTTTTCTCTTCGGTGTCGGTTTTGCCCATCAACACTTTCCAACCGGGGTTGATAAGCTGACGTCCTTTCGCAATGAACACACCACCAGCGATATCAAACACCAACTTAGCATCAGCAAAAACCGCAGGTGGGTAGAACTGCATTAGATACTGGCGAGCGATTTGCTGATAGATCTTCATCTCATTAGCAGATAAGCCATTCACTGATGACTTCTTCGGAGTAGGAATAATCGCGTGGTGAGCATCGACCTTACTGTCGTTCCATGCTTTTGATTTAAGAGAAAGATCCGCACCTTGAGCACCGCTTTGCAGCTCTTTCGCATTGTTAGCGATAGCGTCTACGATCGATTCTCGCTGCGAGTAGTGCTCTTTAGGCAAATAGCGGCTGTCGGAACGCGGGTAAGTGATGAGCTTGTGTTTCTCGTACAGCGACTGACACGTGTCGAGAACCTGTTGCGCACTCATGCCAAATCGCTTAGACGCATCAATCTGCAAGGCTGACAGCGAGTAAGGCAGTGGCGCCGCTTGTTTACTCTGCTTTTGCTCTGATTCCGTTACCGTTGCGGGTTGATTCGCAATTCGGTTAGCCACGTTCTCAACCAGCTTTCGATTGAGCACGCGCCCTTCTTCATCTTGCCATGGTTTACATGCTTCGCTTGGTTTCCAACGCGCGCGAATATCAAAGCTCTGGCCGTTATTTTGATAAGGGATCAAAGCGTGCAGCGTGAAGTAATCTTTGGGAATGAAGTTTTCGATCTCTTCATCGCGCCTTACGACCAAACCAAGTACAGGCGTTTGCACTCGCCCGACCGACAGCACGCCTTGGTAACCGGCTTTTTGACCGAGCAATGTATAAGCACGCGTCATGTTCATACCATAAAGCCAATCGGCTCTAGAGCGTGCTAAAGCAGAAATAGACAGTGGAATAAAGTCTCGGTTACTGCGCATTTGAGAGAGTGCACGTTTTACGGCTGGTAGGTTCAAGTCACTGATCAGTAGCCTGTCCATCGACTCTTTCTTAGCCTTGGACACCTTGCAGTAATCGATCACTTCATCAACCAGTAGCTGCCCTTCTCTATCCGGATCTCCCGCATGGACAATTTGGGTCGCGTCCTTCAATAGCTTTCGGATCACCGTCAGCTGTTTGCTTGAAGTCTTACGCGGTCTTAGCTGCCATTGCTCCGGCACGATAGGAAGATCGGCTAAATTCCACTTCTTATAACGGTCGTCATAAGCATCCGGCTCAACCTGCTCCAATAAGTGTCCAATACACCAAGTCACCACATCCCCATTGCCACATTTGATAAACCCTTGGTCTTTCTTTTGTGGATTAGGTAGTGCAGCGGCGATCGCGCGGCCGAGGCTTGGTTTTTCAGCAATAATAAGGCGAGACATGTTTTTCCAGATGCTACAAACAATTAGAGCCACATTATCTAATGTGGCTCTAATAAATCAAGAAAAACTGGTTGTTTATACAGTTAGCATTCCACTATTCAAGCTTCAGCTTTCTTTATAAAAACTCAACGAACTTAGAGAAGTCGCGCTCTGGCACTTTCATTGGTGTACAGCCTGGAGTGCCTAGGTATAGGAAGCCAACAATTTCATCGTCGCCTTCTAGGCCAAATGCTTGGTGTACTTCTGGGTGGAACATCCATTTACCTGAGCGCCAAAAGCCTTGGAAACCTTGTGCGACTGCGGCCATTTGCATCGCCTGTGCAGCACAACCCGCAGACAGATGTTGTTCGATAGCAGGCACTTTCTCGTGCTCAGTTACTTTGGCAATCACAGTAATCACCATCGGAGCTCGGAACGGCGCTTTTTTTACTTTCTCGATAACCGCTTCTTCGCTGTCATCCGCTTCAGCGGCGCGCACCAAGATGTCTGAAAGCTTTTGTAGGCCTGAACCTTGCGCGATAACAAAGCGCCATGGTGTTAGTGCACCGTGGTCTGGAGCACGCAGCCCTGCTTTGATGATGTTTTCTAACGCCACACCTTCAGGTGCCGGATCAGAGAGTTTTGCGATTGAGCGTCTGTTGAGCAATAGATCCAAAGCATCCATTTGAAGTCCTTACTATTTCTTTATTATTTGTATACTTGAACTTTAGCACAGAATACAAACGATAATAAATCTCAACGGCTGTCCATTTAGGCTAGATTAGAAACAATAAAGGCTCCTAAATCTATGACTTAGGAGCCTTGTTCAAAATCTAACTCAGCAAATTAAGTAACAATATCTACTGATAAGATTACAGTTTGATAGCTGATTCTATAACTTAATCGCTAGCTCAACACCTTGACGAATTGCGCGTACTGCATCCAATTCACCCGCGTAATCGGCGCCGCCTATCACATGCAGTTTGCCACCAAACTCTTGCCACATGTCTTCGAATGGACGAACTGACACCTGACCTGCACATACGATAACCGAGTCAGCATCCAGCACCTGCTCTTTCTTACCAACGCTGATATGCAGACCTTGGTCATCAATCTTGTTGTAGCTCACGCCACCCAGTAGATTAACACCGCGTTTTTCTAGTGTGCGTTTGTGAATCCAGCCTGTAGTTTTGCCCGGACCTTTACCAACACGACCCGCTTTACGCTGCATCACCCACACCGTTTTATCGCTGAATGAATCAGGGTAAGGGTAAAGTCCGCCTGGGTGTTCCATATTCTTATCGATGCCCCACTCATGCAGCCAATCGTCTAGGCTGTGTGAAGTCGGTTCTGTCAGCATGGTTGCCACATCGACACCAATACCACCAGCACCAACAATCGCGACCTTTTCGCCTACTGGTGTCTTTTCACGAATCAAGGTTTGGTAATCGACCACGTTTTCTTGGTCAATGCCCTCAATATCGAGCTTTCTTGGCTCTACGCCAGCCGCCATCACGACTTCATCGTACTTCAACAACATCTCAAACGTTGCCTCAGTATCCAGTTTCAGGTTCACGCCTGATGCGTCGATTTGGTTAGCAAAGTAGCGAATCGTTTCTCTGAATTCTTCTTTACCCGGAATCTGCATTGCCAATCTAAACTGACCGCCGATACGGTCATTTTTCTCAATCAAGTCAACCTTATGCCCACGCTGAGCTAAAGTCGTTGCACAGGCTAAACCGGCTGGGCCTGCGCCGACAACCGCAATGGTCTTAGTCGCTTGCGCTGGCTGAACAACAATTTCAGTCTCGTAACAAGCGCGTGGGTTCACCAAACAGCTCGCACGTTTACCTTTAAACACGTTATCAAGGCAAGCTTGGTTACAACCGATACAGGTATTGATGAACTGAGCTTGGTCTTGAGCTGCTTTATTAACAAAATCCGGGTCTGCCAAGAATGGACGCGCCATAGACACCATATCAGCCTGCCCAGAGCTAAGAATACGTTCGGCCTCTTCTGGCGTATTAATTCGGTTACATGTCACCACTGGGATCGACACGTATGGTTTCACTTTTTCCGTCACCCAAGAGAATGCGCCTCGTGGTACTTGCGTCGCGATAGTCGGAACACGTGCTTCATGCCAACCGATACCGGTATTGATAATAGTCACGCCTGCTTCTTCCAGCTTTTGAGCCAATAGAACAACATCTTCAAAGGTGCTGCCTTGCTCAACCAAATCCAGCATCGACAGTCGGAAAATAATAATGAAGTCGTCACCCACTGCTTCGCGAATCGATTTAACAATCTCCAGCGGGAAACGCATGCGCTTCTCATAAGAACCGCCCCATTCGTCGTAACGCATGTTGGTACGCTTACAGATGAATTGGTTAATCAAGTAACCTTCAGAGCCCATGATCTCAATACCGTCATAGCCAGCAACCTGAGCTAGCTCTGCACTATTGGCAAAGGCACCGATGGTCTTTTTGATCTGACGAGGGCTCATCTCACTCGGTGCGAACTTAGCGATTGGCGCTTTAATACCCGAAGCACTTTGCGCGAATGGGTGCATCGCATAGCGGCCAGCATGCAGCAACTGAAGGGCAATCTTACCGCCATGCTTGTGCACGGCCTCGGTAACAACTTGGTGAGCTTTTGCATGCTTCACTTTACTGAATTCAGCACTAAATGGGGTTAATCTGCCACGTAAATTAGGAGAGAAACCACCGGTAACAATAAGGCCAACGCCTCCTTTTGCTCGCTCTTCATAAAACGCGGCGAGTTTGTGGAGACCTTCTTTATTTTCTTCTAAACCTGTATGCATTGATCCCATCAATACACGGTTACGTAACTGGGTAAATCCAAGATCGAGTGGTTCAAGTAAATGTGGGTACATGGCAGACATCACTTCTATTATTTTATCCTTGTGGTCTGACCACAGTATAGTTCAATTACCAAAAGTTCAAACAACCGTTTACATTTTTGTAACACCGATCATAATGCTGAAGGTATTAATCGTTCAGAAGCCCTTAATTTGACTACACTTAATGAGAATATATATCGATTAACAATTCTTGGTGTAGTTTGAGCTTGGGAATTATCGTAGGATACTAAGCAGTTCATATTATTGAGATTAATGGTACTACGGCTTGTTAAAGCGACGTAATCTCACTGCGGAGACAGAATGAAAAAAATATTCAAATTTATAGGCATGTTCTTTAAAGGGATTTGGAAGCTCATTACGTTTGTACGTCTTGCGCTGGTTAACCTAGTCTTTTTACTCAGTATCGCCATCATCTACTTTGTGTACTTCCATTCAGATACGGCTCAACCGACGGTTCCTCAGGATTCGGCTTTAGTGCTTAATCTGTCTGGCCCTATTGTGGAACAAAGCCGCTATATCAATCCGATGGATTCGGTCACAGGTTCACTACTTGGCAAAGACCTTCCAAAAGAGAACATCCTGTTTGATATCGTTGAAACGATTCGCTACGCAAAAGACGATGACAAGGTTACTGGTATCGTTTTAGCTCTCAAAGAGCTGCCAGAAACCAACCTGACCAAGCTACGCTACATTGCTAAAGCATTGAATGAGTTCAAAGCAACAGGCAAACCGATTTATGCGGTGGGTGACTTTTACAACCAAAGCCAATACTACCTAGCCAGCTACGCAACTAAGGTCTTCCTATCACCAGATGGTGGGGTTCTTCTTAAAGGCTATAGCGCTTACTCGCTTTACTACAAAACGTTGTTAGAGAAACTAGACGTAAACACGCACGTGTTCCGTGTGGGCACTTATAAGTCAGCTATTGAGCCTTTCATTCGTGATGACATGTCAGACGCAGCGAAAGAGTCCGCTTCTCGTTGGTTAAGCCAACTATGGGGTGCGTACGTTGATGACGTCAGCAACAACCGTCAAATAGACGCTAAGACACTGAACCCAAGCATGGACACCTTCTTGAAAGAACTTGAGTCTGTGGACGGTGACATTGCAAAACTGGCCGAGAAACTTGGCTTAGTGGATGAGCTAGCGACACGCCAGCAAGTTCGACTAGAGCTTGCCGATGTTTTCGGCAGTGACGGCCAAGACAGCTACAACGCGTTTGGTTACTACGAATACCGTACAACCATGCTTCCAAACATGACTAGTGAATCACACGACGTTGCCGTGATTGTAGCGAGCGGCGCAATTATGGATGGCAAGCAACCACGTGGCACCGTTGGCGGCGATACCACAGCAGCCCTACTGCGCCAAGCACGTAACGACGATAAAGTGAAAGCGGTTGTACTTCGTGTCGATAGCCCAGGTGGCAGTGCCTTTGCTTCTGAAGTTATCCGTAATGAAATAGAAGCGATCAAGCAAGCGGGTAAACCGGTTGTTGTGTCGATGTCGAGCCTTGCTGCTTCGGGTGGTTACTGGATCTCGATGGGTGCGGATAAGATCCTAGCTCAGCCAACCACACTAACGGGTTCAATTGGTATCTTCAGTGTTATCACCACCTTCGAAAAAGGGTTGAACGATATTGGTGTATACACTGATGGCGTTGGCACCTCACCTTTCTCAGGTCTTGGTATTACAACTGGACTTAGCGATGGCGCGAAAGACGCGTTCCAAATGGGCATTGAAAACGGATACCGCCGATTCATCAGCCTAGTTGGAGAAAATCGCGGTCTGGAAGTCGATGCTGTCGACAAGATTGCTCAAGGTCGAGTTTGGACAGGTCAAGATGCGATTCAGAAAGGCTTAGTCGATGAGATTGGTGATTTCGATGATGCGGTTGCAGCTGCGGCTTCACTTGCAGAGCTTGAAAGCTACAACATCTACTGGGTAGAAGAGCCACTTTCGGCCACTGAACAATTTATTCAAGAATTTATGAACCAAGTTCAGATGTCGATAGGCCTAGATATTCAATCGATGATACCAAGCAGTTTACAGCCTGTTACTCAGCAGTTAGCTCAAGATAGCCAGCTGTTAGGCAGCTTTAACGACCCACAAGGCCGATACGCTTTCTGCTTAAATTGCCAAGTTCAATAAGTTGAGCCAATAACTCAATGACTAAGGGGTACCTCTGTGTGAGGTGCCTCTTTTTATTGCATGATAATTCGCTATAATCGCCCCCCTGTTCCCTACATCACACTAAGTATTAATCGCCATGGAAAGAAAACACATCTATATCGCGTACACCGGCGGCACAATTGGCATGCAGAAGTCTATTGACCACGGCTATGTTCCAGTCGCAGGTTTCATGGATAAGCAGCTAGCTGGCATGCCTGAATTCCATCGCCCAGAGATGCCTAAGTACACCATTCACGAATACTCTCCATTAATGGACTCTTCAGATATGACGCCACTTGATTGGCAGACTATCGCTGATGACATTCGCGCGAACTACGATAAGTACGATGGTTTCGTTATCCTGCATGGCACAGACACTATGGCTTACACTGCCTCTGCACTGTCTTTCATGCTTGAAAACCTCGGCAAACCTGTGATTGTTACGGGCTCTCAGATCCCACTAGCAGAGCTTCGTTCAGACGGACAAGCAAACCTGCTGAATGCGCTACACATTGCCGCAAACTACCCTATCAACGAAGTGACACTGTTCTTCAACAACAAGTTGATGCGTGGTAACCGCAGCACAAAATCACACGCAGATGGCTTCAATGCGTTTACGTCTCCAAACCTGAATCCATTGCTAGAAGCGGGTATCAATATCCAACTTAGCAATAACGTAAAGGTAAACGAACAACCTAAAGGTGCTTTCAAGGTTCATAACATTACTCCGCAACCTATCGGCGTAATCACAATGTACCCAGGCATCTCACACGAAGTTATCCGTAACACGCTATTACAACCTGTTAACGCGATGATTCTGCTTACTTTCGGTGTGGGTAACGCACCACAAAACCCAGAACTGCTTCAGCACCTGAAAGATGCCTCAGAGCGCGGTGTTATTGTGGTGAACCTAACTCAATGTTTGGCTGGTAAAGTCAACATGGGTGGTTACGCGACAGGTTGTGCACTAGCAGAAGCGGGCGTGGTGAGTGGTTACGATATGACACCAGAAGCGGCACTGGCGAAGTTGCATTATCTATTAAGCCAAAACCTAGGCTACGAAGAAGTGAAGGCTCAGATGCAACAAGTATTGCGCGGTGAGATGAGCTTATAACCTGTTCAAGGATTCACGTTAAAGCCAGTTATTCTATGAAAGTAACGGCGGCTTAACGTGAACTAAATCGTTTTATTGCTTATAAATAAACGAGTTAAACTAAAAGGGGTGGCACATTGCCACCCCTTTGTTGTAATTTAAGCTTAATGATTCGGGTTAACCCTAACAATGTCTTCTTGATCTGACTTAAACTGTTTCTTTAGTTCAGACTTAGATTTAAAGCTAATCTCACCACCAGCTGCAATTGTCATATGTTGAGCTTCAGAGTTATGTTTAGATTGGTATAACATAACCGCTTGCATACACGAGTCGCGCTGTTCTTTTGAGAGCGCCGTACCTTCTGGCCATTTACCCGTTTCAACTGCGTAGGTTAAACGTTCGTAGACCTCGGGTGTCATTGCGCTAAGAAGTTGTTCTGCATCCATGGTAAAGCCTTAGTTTTAACAATTTTCACCAGAAAATAACCCGTAACAGAATTGAGTCAAGAACCTGACCGATAATAAGTGCATCTGATCACAAGTGAAGGAATATGAAAATTATGAAATGGTTGGCGATTAGCCTATTGCCTTTCACTCTGGTTGGGTGTCTTGAAGGGAACAAAAATACCGATCAACTGTGCCAAAGCAATCCGGGTCTTCAGTGTGAACAATTGAACATGAACGATGGGCAATGTCGTGTCGCACGTACCGACCTCATCTGGCATCGATTTGAAGTTCAGAAGCAACCCACCGAAATCAACAAAATTAAAGAATTCGAATTAGTCACTGCCTACAAAAAGTGCCTAGAGCTCGCGGCACAGATCGAAACGATCGATCAATCTAAGCTGCAAGAGCGTCGCTTTACCTCTTTAATGCACAGTATCGAAGAGTCTGAGCGCATTGTTGATGAGCTATCGAAATCTGATACACCGGAAACGCTTTACTTCTTGTGGTCGCAAACTGGGGACACCAATGCCAGACGCAGTTTCCTACAACTAGAAGGCTCTGAAGCGTTAAACACAGCTGAGATGCAATATGCCTTGGCAACCTTCTATACCACCCGCAATCATATAAAGACACTTAAGCTACTCAATAATGCGCTAACGCTTTCTAATGGCTCGGTAGCCAACACTGAAATCTTCAAGTCGATGGCCAGTATCAACCACAGCCTGGGACATATGGAAAAAGCGTACGTTTGGGCAATGGTTGCCAAAGACTTTGACGTGCCGATTGCTTCTGAAGCCGAGCTCACGGTGTTGTACCATTTCGACAAGGCAACCTATAAGAAGCTAAATAAAGACGCAGATAACATCGTCGAAGCGATTGAGGATGGAATTTACAGCCCTTCAATCGTCCCGAGTTACTGATCGCTTCATTTATAGTGTTCTTACTTAAGCTTCTTATTCACCTGCTTTCAAATAAAAACAGCTACCTTTTTGGTAGCTGTTTTTATTTGTACTAGAGTTAAATCTGAAATCTTGGGCGTTTCAGCATTCCTAAATCGACAAATGCGACCTGTAAGGATTAGACAATAGTTACAAGTTATTTCGTACTTTCGTCATTTTTGTTGAAAATTAACGACACTGAATTAACACAGAACCGTTCACCTGTGGTCTTTGGGCCATCTGGAAAAACGTGACCTAAATGGCTATCACAGGCGGTACAACGGATCTCTACACGCTTCATTCCGTGACTTAGATCTTCTATATAGCGTACTGCTTCATCATTCACTGGGGCATCAAAGCTCGGCCAACCACACCCAGAGTCATATTTGTTATCCGACAGAAACAAAGGGCTTTCACAGCATGTGCAGCTATAGACGCCAGTCTTATGGTTGTGCAGTAACTTGCCGCTATATGGGGCTTCAGTACCACGCTCACGACACACTGAAAATTCGTCGTCCGTTAGGCGCTCACGCCAGTATTCATCAGGCTTTATCATATTTCCTCCCTTTTGAATCACGTTAATATCTCTCCACATTCTCAGTTATTATATTTACTTTTTTCTATAAAGGCTTGCATATGAGTCGTTTTGTAGCACATACTTTCTCACCAGGAAACATTGTACATATACACTCATAAGTGAATCATCATTTAGGGGTATTTTACCCAACTGGAAGGGTACAGAGCCACTTGCAATGGTCAATTTTCAATCACTTACACCCAATTGTTAAGAAAAGCGTCGCTTTTTTTTGACATTAAACAAGTTAAGTCGGATTATCTATTGCAGATGTATACTGGATTCTGTAATTTTACTACCAGTTATCTTTAATCAGAAATTAAGTTGTGGAGCAACTACAATGACTATCAAAGTAGGTATTAACGGTTTTGGCCGTATCGGCCGTTTCGTATTCCGCGCAGCTCAAGAGCGTGCAGACATCGAAGTAGTAGGTATTAACGATCTAATCGACGTAGAGTACATGGCATACATGCTTAAGTACGACTCAACTCACGGCCGTTTCAACGGTACTGTTGAAGTTGAAGGCGGTAACCTAATCGTTAACGGTAAAACTGTACGTGTTACAGCTGAGCGTAACCCAGAAGACCTTAAGTGGGATGCTATCGACGTAGACGTAGTTGCTGAAGCAACTGGTCTTTTCCTAACTGACGAGACTGCACGTAAGCACATCACTGCTGGCGCTAAGAAAGTAGTTCTTACTGGTCCTTCTAAAGATGCAACTCCAATGTTCGTAATGGGCGTTAACCAAGCATCTTACGCTGGTCAAGACATCGTTTCTAACGCTTCTTGTACTACTAACTGTCTTGCACCTATCGCTAAAGTACTTAACGATAAGTGGGGCATTGAGTCTGGTCTTATGACTACAGTTCACGCTACTACAGCAACTCAAAAAACTGTAGATGGCCCTTCTGCTAAAGACTGGCGCGGTGGCCGTGGTGCTTCTCAAAACATCATCCCATCTTCAACTGGTGCTGCTAAAGCTGTAGGCGTTGTTCTTCCAGAACTAAACGGCCTTCTAACTGGTATGGCTTTCCGTGTACCAACTGCTAACGTATCTGTAGTTGACCTAACAGTTAACCTAAAAGAAGCTGCATCTTACGAAGAAATTTGTGCTGCAATGAAAGAAGCTTCTGAAGGCGAAATGGCTGGCGTTCTTGGTTACACTGAAGACCAAGTAGTATCACAAGATTTCATCGGTGAAGTTCAAACTTCAGTATTCGATGCTAAAGCTGGTGTTGCTCTAACTGACAAATTCGTTAAAGTTGTATCTTGGTACGACAACGAAATCGGTTACTCAAACAAAGTTCTAGACCTAATCGCTCACATCTCTAAGTAATTTCTTTTTAGAAATCGCTTTAGATAAGCATTAGCGAAGACTGTTTTGAGCAGACTTTGAAAAAGGCGACCTTAGTGTCGCCTTTTTAATGCCTGCTATCTTTTAAACCGCGTCTGTCTAAGCTCATCAAGATAGCCCAAACGCAAAATTCAATTCTAATACTGACTCTGCTTGTTACTCATGAAAACACAAGCATCACTCTAGTCAGCATTTGAATTCAATTTCCTTAGAAGGATCATGTAATGGATTTATCTACTCTACCTGCACTGGCGGTACTTTCTGACAACGTCACTATCGTTGAACACGAAGGTGTAAAACTGGTTCGCGTTATCCACGATAAAGCAAACGCAGCGATTTCACTGTTTGGCGGCCATGTGGTGTCATTCCAACCGCAAGGTCAAGAAGACCTAATTTGGATGAGCCAACAAGCTAAGTTCGATGGTAAAACGGCTCTGCGTGGTGGTATTCCAGTATGTTGGCCTTGGTTTGGTCGCATTGCAGCACCAGCACATGGTTTTGCCCGTTCAAGTGAATGGCAATTGGTTGAACACCGTGAAAGCGAAGCTGGCGTGATTGTTAGCTTAGGTCTGAAGCCAAGCGAAGAGACGCTAGCAGTATGGCCTCATCAGTTTGATGCTCGCTTGAATGTTGAGATCGGCGAACAACTAAAAGTAACGCTGGACGTGAAGAACACTGATTCTCAGCCATGGACTTTCTCTGGTGCACTACACACTTACCTAAACGTTGGCGATATCCACAACACAACCACCACTGGTATGGGTGCTGAGTACATTGATAGCCTGCAAGGTGGCAAGAACTGCCAAGGTGGATCTGAACTGGTACTGACCGACACGATTGACCGCGTTTACACGCAACCAGAAGCGCAAATCTTTGTTGCTGACAAGAAGCTGGATCGCACGCTAACAGTTGAAAACCACGGTCATAACTCTGCAGTACTGTGGAACCCGTGGGCAGAAGGCGCTGCAAGTATGGGCGACATGCAAGACGATGGTTACCTAACTATGATGTGCGTAGAATCAACACTGCACGCGCCAAGCCTAGAAGCCGGTAAAACACTCCGGCCGGGTGAAAACCACCAACTGATCACTGTGATTAGTGCCCAATAACCGTATAAATACAGTTATAAAAAACGATTTTTGAGCGGCTTTATGTCGCTCTTTTACTTTTTGGTTTTAGCTCGTTACACTTGCGCTGTCTATTCTCCTTTAGAGGTCTCCATGACTTACCAATGCCCTTTGTGTCACCAACCTTTATCTCAAAACGATCGTACGTTTAAGTGTGAAAAGAACCATCAGTTCGACCTAGCGAAAGAAGGCTACGTCAATTTGATGCCTGCGCACCACAAACGCTCAAAAGATCCAGGTGACAACAAAGAGATGATGCAGGCACGTCGTCGCTTCCTTGAAGGTAACCACTATGACCCAATGCGCCAAGCGGTGGTGACGTTGTGTTCTCGCTATCTACCAGAAGAGACGCCTAGCCTATTGGATATTGGTTGTGGCGAAGGTTATTACACCAACGAAATTGCTGTGAATCTTCAAGAAAAGAAAGGGGCTACTTTTGGCCTAGACATTTCTAAGATTGCTATCAAATACGCCGCTAAACGCTACCCTGCTGTCGACTTCTCAGTTGCATCAAGCCATCGCCTACCCTTTGCTGAAAACAGCTTAGACGGAATTCTACGCATTTACGCGCCTTGCAAGGCTGAAGAGTTACAACGCACCATCAAAGATAATGGTGTGGTGATCACCGTGACACCAGCTAGCCGACACCTGTATCAACTGCGTGATGCAATTTATGATGGCGTTCGCTTGCACGACGAAGATCCAGAAGTGATCGAAGGTTTTACGCTTGAGCATCAAGAGCAACTAAACTATATGATGGAACTATCGGGGTCAGATGCATTCGACCTGCTACAGATGACGCCGTTTGCTTGGAAGGCGAGTGAAGAGTTTAAACTACAACTCACCGAGGCAGAGCAATTCAACTGTGAAGCTGACTTTATGCTGCGAGTGTACCGCAAACAAATTTAATTGATATTGATTATCGTTTGCATTGAAATCTTATCTTGCCTCCTTTAGTATGCGTGTTCTTCAAGGAGGCATTTCATGCAACGTATTATTCTTATCGGATTAGCTACTCTTCTCACGGCTTGTGCTAGTCAACCTGCAAAAGACACTTCTCAAAAAGTGGCTCAAACGGAATCCGTTTCCACATTCTATGACTACCAGTTCGCTTCTCCACAAGGCGAAACACTTTCTCTCGATGCATTACCCGAGCAGCTGATTGACGCTGATGTGGTTCTAATTGGCGAATGGCACACGCATTCTGCCATTCACCGCTTCCAAACCGACTTCTTAAAAGCGCGCCGCAACGCAACATCAAACATTGCGCTTTCAATGGAACAGTTCACTCGAGAGCACCAAGCCACACTTGACCAATACTTAAACGGCGAAATTGGCGAACAAATTCTCATGTCTCAAGCGGCAGCTTGGCCAAATTACGAAAGTGATTACCGCGCGTTAGTTGAGTTCGCAAAAGCCAACGACGTCGATGTTATTGCGGCAAATGCACCAAAGCCATTCGTGCAGTGTATTGGCCGTAAAGGATTGCCTTACCTAGACCAATTATCGACCGAGCAACGCCAATGGATTGCTGCCGAAGTGGATACTGGCGATAGCCCTTACAAAGAAAAGTTCATGGCTTCTATGCATCACGGTACGCCAGAGCAAACAGAAAAGCAGTTTGCCGCTCAGGTTACCTGGGACGAAACCATGGCTGAGTCGATTGTGGATTACCTAGCATCAAACCCTGATAAACAAGTGATTCACGTGGCTGGCAAGTTCCACACCGAGGGTGGTTTAGGGACGGCGGCATCAATTCTACGTCGTAACCCTGATTTAAAAATCGCCATCATCAGCCCGGTTGAAGCGATCTCATCGGATAGCGGTGATTATCAGCTTGAAGTGCTTTCGCCGCCGGCTCGCTTTGTAAAGAAAGAGAACCGAATGAAGGCATACAAGCATCTGTCAAAACGTAGCGCTAGCCTAGAGTGTGAGTAGGATCTGTTGATCCACTCTTCTAAGCTAAAGAGTCGATGGGCTAATCCTAGATAATTAGCCCATCGTCACAACTTGATCACGTTCCCGTCATTCATCCTAACTCTATCTAAAATCAAACATTCTTATCGGCACAAGACTTGCTTAGTAAATAGACGATTTAACCAAGCAGACGAAAATGTAATGTGCGAATAAAAAAACATCACTATCGATGATTAATTGCACAAGTTTTTCACACCTCTGCCGATACTATGTTTAAGGATAGGTAAGGAGAGCTATATGACGCCAGTAGGAACGAGTAATACTCAGCTGTATTCGCCTTCGCAAATGAATGCACAATCTAAAAGCACTGAAGCTGAAAAGCCTGCACCGCTTAAGGTCGAGCAAAATACTGTAAAGCTTTCTGATGAAGGTAAAGCACTATTATCTGCGCTTAAAGAAATCGATAAAGAAGCCAAGAAAGTCGAAGCTGAAAACGCGACCGTTACCGATAAGGTTGAATCATTTGCCCATGGCGCATTAGGGATGGATCACCCAGACAAGATTGAAGAGGAAGACGATGGTTCTTATTCAGCAGGGCAATACTTATCCGCAGCGGCAACCGTTGGTGGTATCCTACTCGCTTTAATCTAGCTTCCCCCTGTTACTGAATCTTTCTCTACATTAAAGCAATTTATCGTCACGATAATAGACCCGATTAGGTCTAAAAAACGAGTTCATTCCATAATTCCGCTCTCATTTTAATGGAATAATACTCGTGAAAAACACTTTTGAGCTTATCGATAAGCCAACCTTTTTTGGTGCTATAGCACTCCTACTCACGATAGTTTTCCCGCTCATTTTGTTCCCTGCACAGGGCGCAGACTGGATTGCGGTTGCGAAAACATTCATGACTGATCAACTCGGATTCCTGTATCTTGCTCTAGGTCTCGCAGCCTGTGCATTTATGGTGTACGTAGTATTCAGTGATATGGGACAAATTAAACTAGGCGAAGCTGATGAAGAGCCTGAGTTTAAAACTGCATCATGGGCTGCCATGCTATTTTGTGGCGGTATCGGTGCAAGTATCTTGTATTGGGGCTGTATTGAGTGGGCTTACTACTACCAATCACCGCCTTTCCAACTAGAACCTGGCAGTGAAGAAGCAATACGCTGGGCTGCGACCTACGGCCTATTCCACTGGGGACCAATCGCATGGTCTATCTACCTAATCCCGGCAATTCCTATCGCTTACTTCTTCTACGTACGTAAACAACCTGTTCTAAAGATTTCAAGCGCATTAATGCCTGTTCTTGGTGAACACCGTAGTAAAGGCGTACCAGGAAAGATCGTTGATATCCTATTCATTTTCGGTCTATTAGGCGGCGCTGCAACAACATTAGGTTTAGCCGCTCCTCTGATCACTGAAGGTCTAAATCACCTATTTGGTCTACCTAAAAATAACCTAACGCAAGTGATGGTGCTTTTAGTGTGTACTGCGATTTTTGCTTACTCATCTTATGCTGGATTGGAAAAAGGCATCAAGATCCTAAGTAACATCAACTTCTGGGGTGCGATGGGTCTACTGGCTTTCGTTCTGATCGCGGGTCCAACAATCTTCATGTTAGAAACAGGCTTAGACTCAATTGGTCGTCTACTGTCTAACTTCTTCGTGATGGCAACGTGGGCTGAACCATTTGGTGGTTACGGTACATTCGAAAACACTCACTTCCCACAAGACTGGACGATTTTCTACTGGGCATGGTGGCTAGTATTTGCACCGAGTATGGGTCTGTTTGTTGCGCGTATCTCTCGCGGCAGAACCATCAAACAAATGGTGTCAGGGTCGATCTTCTTTGGTTCTCTAGGTTGTTTCCTGTTCTTCATGATCTTAGGTAACTACGGCCTATCACTGCAGCTTTCTGGTGAGCTAGATGTCGTTGCCATTTTGAATGCGGAAGGCGCAACCAAAGCTATCTTCTCGATGCTTGCACAATTGCCAATGAGCACGCTAGTTATCGCTGTATTTACAATGCTGTGTATCATTTTCACGGCAACAACATTTGACTCTATCTCATACATCCTAGCGTCTGTTGTACAAAACAACGTGACCGAAGAGCCAATGCGCTGGAACCGTATGTTCTGGGCATTTACTCTGTCGTTCTTACCAACGATTCTAATGTTCTTAGGCGGTCTAAGTACGCTACAAACGGCGGCGATTGTTGGTGGCTTACCACTGCTTGCTATCTCTGTGATGCTGATGATTTCAGCGGTTCGTGCGACTAACCTCGACCTACGCCATCAAGATGCGTATATCGAGCCAACGATCAACATCGAAGAACTGCCAGACATGGACCCTTGGTCTGCTGAAGGTATGGCGTTGGCTCAGTTTGAGAAAGAAAGAGATGCAGCACAAGAAGCCGCAGAACTTGAGCGTGTTGCTTACACAGAACTTGCCGCAGTGAAGAAAGAAATTCGCGCTTATGTGCTAGAACAAGGTTCACAAATGGAAACTCACGAGTTACCAGAGAATCTACAACAAGCACTTGAGCAGGCCGAGAGTAATCTTAGTGCCGCACAAGCGAAAAAGATCGAGTTATCTGAGCAAGCTCAGAATGCTCGTATCACGTTCAACCAGGTGGTTGCAGACTTACCGCTTGTTTGACATTAGCCATGACACAGTCCATTGATTTGGACCCTCCTAAATACGACAAAGGCTCACAGAAATGTGAGCCTTTTTTTATTCGGGTGATTGACTAGTCTTCGTTAACTAGCGGTTCGGGTGGTTCAAGATGTGATCTTCCCAATCGACAACATCGATTTCGTATACCACTTTGTTACGAACGCTTTCACCTGCTGCATGCATCTCTGTTTTTGATCCGGTGATCAACGGGTGCCATTCAGGGATCGGCTTAGATTCTGATAGAAGACGGTAAGCACAAGTGTCTGGTAGCCAGTGAAACTCATCGATCTTGTCACGAGTCAGCTTCAAACACTCTTCACCTGAAGTGAAGCGGTTCGGGTAATCTTTACACGAACATGTTTTGTCGTTTAACCAGCTACACGCCACATTGGTGTAGTAAACTTCATCGCTATCTTCATCCATTAGTTTATGTAGGCAGCACTTACCACAACCGTCGCAAAGTGATTCCCACTCATTCTCGGTCATCTGTTCTAGTGTCTTTTCTTGCCAAAATGGATTCGTCATAGGATTACTTCTTACTCTTTTACTGGGGTGCGTGTTATACCGCTAGCCCATAAAAAGTTCAAGGATAATAATTGTTCATTCTTTGATTCAATCAACAGCTGTCACTCTCATCATTTTTTGCTACTATCGCGCATCCTGTTATTTAGTGAGTTTAATTTGATGGAATGTCGCCTAGGTTGTGGAGCATGCTGTATCGCTCCAAGTATTACATCTGCTATTCCTGGAATGCCTAATGGTAAGCCTGCTGGGGTACGCTGCATCCAATTAAATGAGCAAGATCTCTGCAAATTATTTGGTCAACCTTCACGCCCGAAGGTATGTCACCAATTCAAAGCTTGCCCTGTCATTTGTGGTAAAACCGACCAAGAAGCCCTTGATAACCTGATCGAGTTAGAAGCTATTACCTAAGCGTATTAGCCCTTTTCTATATCCCAGCAATTTCTTTTCCTACTCATACTTTGCTTTAGGTTATAGGTGCTTATGAGGCCTCAATAGTATTTCAAACAATACTGACTACCTCGCTATGAGTAATAACCGTTTCAGGAAACTCTCGGCGAAATAAAGCCATCGATAAGACATCACAGATCAATGAGGCCTTTATTCTCGTACCCATAAACCAACCAATAACTTGCCTTGAATAAAGGTCAATAATGGCAACTAATTATAGCCAATATTTGTTTGTAGCTACGTCGGTGATATCTCCTGCCCATTTTTAAATTAGCAGTCGTTGCACTGAAGACCTGAGCGAGCAAGGCCGTAACTACGGGTATTCAGTTCAGGTCAAGAAGTGGACAATATCTTATAAACTTGAAGTACTATGTGTATATCATCAGGTAGCGTTTTTATTTACTTTGTTGTCAGCCAATATATTGGATAATATGGCAATAATACATTATGGAAGGAAAATGTGATGAGTAAAAAAATGACCATGGCGGAGATTTCAAGACAGCTTGGAATTTCAACAATGACCGTGTCACGTTACTTTAATGACGGTTATGTCTCGGCTGAAAATCGCCTTAAAATTGATGCTATCGTCAAAGAAAATCATTATACCCCTAATATATTTGCTCGTTCCATTCGTAGCCAATCTAATATTATTGGTTTCGTTGCTCCTCGCATTGAGTCATATACAACCAGTTTAGTAATTAAAGGGGCACTGGCGGCTGCCAATGAATCACAAGTACGAATGCTTTTTCATGCCTCAGGGTTTAACCATGAGTCAGAATGCCAAGCTGTGAGAGAGTTTAATGGCTTAAATGCATTGGGCACTATTATTATTGCTTCAAAGCACAGTGTCGAAGAGACGTTTTATCAAACCTTAGACAATGTGTTATTTATTGGTAAAAACACCCCCCACCATTGCTGTTTATATTACCCCGACCATGCTGCAATTAAAGCACTCGTTTCCCAAACCATCACTCAGTTAAAACAACAGCAGGCACCGCTGGCAGCCGTACATTATATTTATGATGAGCGTATGCTTTCCAGCCGTACTAAGTTGATGCAAGCCACCATTACTGACACCGTCCCTGAGTTGAATTTTTCACTACAAGCTCTAGCCAACTCGGAGGACAAAGCCGGCTACCAGGCAATTCAATTACAGCCTAATCATGTCTACTTTTGTGCCACCGATAATATTGCTATTCGTTTATATCGTCGCGCCAAAGAACAGCAACTCAAGATTGGTCATAACTTATGGATTGTAGGCATGGGTGACTATGACTACAGCGATTTGTTAGTCCCAAGCCTGACTACTGTCGCTTTTAACTACTATCAAGTGGGCTACCAAGCTGTCAAAAAATTGCTCAAGCGCGATTTCAGTTCCGTTGAAGGCACATTCGACATAAGAATGAGAGAAAGTTCACAGTTTCTCTGAAATTGTATTGAGTCCAAATAGGTTCCATTTAACACTATGTGTTAACGATAACACACATAGTATAACCGATGACACTCGCTAATAATCTACACTCAAAACCACTCGCGTGGTGGAAGAAAGCAACTGCCTACCAAATTTATCCCCGTAGTTTTTATGATACAAACCAGGACGGTATTGGTGACATCAATGGGATCATTGCTAAGCTAGATTATCTTGCTGATTTGGGCATTGATTTAATATGGATCTGCCCATTCTACGCATCACCGAATGATGATAACGGTTACGATATCAGTGACTATCAAGCGATTCATCCTGACTTTGGAACCCTTGAGGATGTGGATAAATTAATCACTGCTGCTCATGAACGTGGCATTCGCATTATTATGGATTTAGTGATAAACCACACTAGCGATGAGCATCCATGGTTCATCGAATCGCGAGATAACAAAGATAGCCCTAAGCGTGATTGGTATATTTGGCGTGATGGTTGTGAGCCTACAGCTGAAAAGCCGACTTGCGAACCAAATAACTGGGAAAGTATTTTTCATGGTAGTGCATGGGAATATGATGACAAAACTGCACAATATTATTTGCACCTATTTTCTAAAAAACAGCCAGATCTTAATTGGGAAAACCCTGAAGTTAAACAAGCACTATTTAAAATGATTCATTGGTGGTTGGAACGAGGTATTGATGGTTTCCGTGTCGATGCAATTAGCCATATTCAAAAACAAGCTGGTTTACCCTCTTTACCCAATCCAAAGGGTGAAAACTATGTCTCTTCATTCGATTATCATATGAATGTGGCAGGGATTGAAAAACATCTGTATGAGTTAAAAGAGCAGGCGTTTTCGCCTTTTGATATCGTGACCGTTGGTGAGGCCAATGGGGTGACGGCCGACAACGCATTGCCTTGGGTTGCTGAAGCGACCGAGCACGATCAAGGTGGTGTTTTTAACATGATTTTTCAGTTTGAACACATGAAGCTATGGTCGGAAGAACAAAGCAACGAGAATTTCGATCTCGTGGCGTTCAAACGCATTTTATCGCGTTGGCAAGATGCCTTAGAAGGTAAAGGCTGGAATGCGCTTTATTTAGAAAACCACGATCAAGCTCGTAGTATTGATACTTTTGCCGATCCTAACTCTAGGTATGCCAGTGCTACCGCGTTAGCGAGTTGTTATTTCTTGATGAAAGGGACTCCATTTATTTATCAGGGCCAAGAGATTGGTCTGGTAAATCATCAGTTTACTTCTCTTGACGAATTTAACGATGTATCTGCGAGAAATTTAATTCAAAAGCTATCGCAACAAGGTCAGAGCGATGCCGATATCTTAGCCTTGTTAAATCAAGTATCCCGCGACCACAGTCGCTTGCCAATGCAATGGAATGACCAGGATTTTGCCGGTTTTTCTGAGGTGCAACCTTGGTTCTCGGTGAATCAACAGTATGCAGATATCAATGTTGAGCAACAACAGCAAGATCCAAATTCGATCTTAGGTTTCTATAAGCAGTTGATTGCTTTGCGTAAGTCACATGAAAGCTTAGTGGTTGGCCGTTATCAATTACTGCTAGCTAACGATCCTAATATCTATGTTTATCAACGTGTTGCTCAAGATATGACATGGACCATTATTACCAATTTAAGTCCACAAGAGAGCGTTGTTGATATCGACTGCACCCAATTAGGCGAGTTAATGCTTGATAATCAGAATATTAACAATGAACACGTTCGCTCAGATTTTATAACAACGCAAATAGCCCCCGCTTATGCCGCGTATATATTTGCAAGAAAGCACTAAATTATATTTATGGCTATGCGCTGATAACGTTAGCCTGTATTTAAATCAAGGAACTATTTATGAGTAAGTTACTATCGTTTGATTTTTGGCAACGATTTGGGAAGTCCCTTATCGTTGTTATCGCGGTGATGCCTGCCGCTGGTATCATGATATCACTAGGTAAAGTGGTCGCAATGTATGCGGGTGGGTTTGGTGCCATTGAAACACTAGGCGCTATAATGGAAAACATAGGTTGGGGGATCATTGTTAACCTTCACCTATTATTTGCGGTCGCGATTGGTGGCTCGTGGGCAAAAGAGCGTGCAGGTGGCGCATTTGCCGCGCTAATTGCCTTCATCTTAATCAACCGTATCACTGGGGTTATATTGGGCGTGGATAACGCTATGCTCAGTGACCCAGAAGCGGTTGTGATGAGCCTATTTGGTTCTGAGTTACCTGTCTCTCAATTCTTCACGAATATTTTGGGTGCTCCTGCCCTAAATATGGGTGTGTTTATCGGTATTATGTCTGGCTATTTAGGTGCCAACTTATTTAACCGCTATCATGACTTCGCTCGCTTACCTCAGGCATTAGCATTTTTCAACGGTAAGCGTTTTGTACCTTTTGTTGTTATTTTCTATTCGCTGATTATTGCGTTTGGTTTATCTGTAATATGGCCTTTAATTCAAGGTGCGCTTAATGATTTTGGTCAATGGATTGCTACCTCTAAAGACACTGCGCCGATCACTGCTCCTTTCTTGTATGGTACGTTAGAGCGTTTATTACTGCCATTTGGTTTACACCACACTTTAACTATTCCAATGAATTACACCGAGTTGGGTGGTACTTATGAGCTTTTGACTGGGATGAATGCGGGCTCAAGTGTTTATGGTCAAGATCCATTATGGCTTGCTTGGGTCAGCGATTTAAATAATCTTAAATTAAGCGATCCGACAACTTACCAACACCTGTTAGATACGGTGCACCCAGCACGCTTTAAAGCAGGCCAAGTTATTATCGCAGCCTCTTCATTGATTGGTATTGGACTTGCGATGTATCACTGTGTTGATAGTGATAAGCGCGCACAATATAAGCCAATGTTCTTATCTGCCTGTCTTGCTGTGTTATTAACCGGTGTGACTGAGCCTATTGAATTCATGTTTATGTTTATCGCTCCCGTTTTGTATGTTGCACATGCTGTGTTAACAGGAGTTGCATTTGCGTTGGTCGATGTGATGGACCTACGTGTACATGCCTTTGGTTTGATTGAGTTACTCACTCGTATACCTATGATGGTTTCAGCGGGCATCGGTGGTGATCTGGTTCGCTTTGCATTAGTTTCTATTGTTTTCTTTGTGGTTAACTATGGATTGTTCCGCTTCCTAATCGTGAAATTGAAGTTACCAACACCGGGTCGTATGGGTAACTACCTGGATGAAAGCTCAGAATCGATGTCAGAAGATGAGAAGATGAACATTATTATTCAGAATTTAGGTGGCCGTGCCAATATTGCTGAGATTGATGCTTGTATGACTCGCTTGCGTATTACAGTTAATGATCCGAAGTTGGTTGCTGAATATGCGTCATGGAAGCCGACAGGGGCTCTTGGTGCTGTGATTAAAGAACAGGGTGTACAAGTTATTTATGGCCCTGGGGTGGATGTTATTAAATCTAAGTTAATAGAGAAATATTCAGCACAACCTGCGTAATTCTTTTTAGATCAAATAACCTCGAGAAACGCAGCCTTGCGCTGCGTTTTATCTCACTAGAATAAATAAGTGAATAATAATGAAGTTAATGACACTAAATACCCACAGTTGGCAAGAAGAAAAACAGCTAGAAAAGTTAGATGTGGTCGCGCAAGCCATTATCGAGCAAGGGTGCGATGTGGTTGCATTACAGGAAGTGAATCAACATCAAGATAGCCCGGCCGTTGATGCCAATATATTAACCAATCACACTGTGTTGGCGAATAACTATGGTTATTTATTACAGAAAAAACTCATGGAATACGGTCATCACTACCAACTTACGTGGGATTTCGTTCATCAAAGTTATGAAGTATATCAAGAGGGGCTCTCATTTTTAACGCGACTACCGATTGTCGAACATGAGGTCATTGATTTAAGTGATAACTATGATGTGAGCTTTTGGAAACATCGGCGAGCAGTGCGTATTAAAGTGACCTCTCAACAGGGTGATTTTAATCTTTATAATTGTCATTGTGGCTGGTGGAATGACTCAGAGAACTCATTTGAGGATCAGTTCGACCGAATCAAGGCAACTTTACCAACAGAGTTGAGCTTTCTATTAGGCGATTTCAACAACCCAAGCCATATACGTAATGAAGGCTATGATTACGTATTACAACGCGGTTTGATGGATTGTTATGAAGTTGCTGAAATCAAAGATGATGGAACCACTGTCATTAAAAACATTGATGGTTGGGAGCAAAATAGCCAAGCGTTACGCATTGATTTAGTACTTAGTAATCAGCCTGTAGTGGTAAAGCAGCATAAGGTGATTTTTAATCACGATTTTTATCCGGTTGTATCAGATCACTTTGGGGTGTTGGTAGAAGTAGAACTTACTTAATTTTTATCAACTCATCGTAGTTTAAATAAAAAGAATACTGACACAAATACGGCTAATTATCAGGTCACTCTTACTTGCTAAAATAGCGATAGAATACGACTGACCTTAACGATCTTTAGTGCGAGTTCGAAGTGATTACATAAGATTCTCTGTTCTTTCTTTCAACTATATACACAAGATTTCACACTTCTGCGAAATCTAAACTATCTTATTGATACTGGTAAAGATTAATAAGGATCGTTATGAATAGGTATATCGCAGAAATATTCGGTACATTTTGGTTGGTGTTAGGTGGTTGTGGTAGTGCCGTCTTAGCCGCTGCTTTTCCCGATGTAGGTATCGGCTTACTCGGGGTTTCCCTCGCGTTTGGTTTAACCGTACTCACCATGGCTTTTGCTATTGGCCATATATCCGGCTGTCATCTCAACCCTGCTGTTACAATTGGTCTTTGGAGTGGTGGTCGCTTTGATGGCAAGGATGTTGCGCCTTATATTATTGCCCAAGTGATTGGCGGTATTATCGCGGGCGGCGTGCTATTTGTGATTGCTTCAGGACAAGCTGGCTTTGATGCAGCTGCCTCTGGCTTTGCTTCCAATGGTTATGGTGAACACTCACCGGGCGGTTACTCGCTCACTGCGGCTCTCGTTTGTGAAGTAGTCATGACCATGGTTTTCCTATTCGTGATTATGGGCGCGACTGATTCGAAAGCACCGGCTGGATTTGCACCTATCGCGATTGGTCTCTGTTTGACCTTGATTCACCTTATCAGTATTCCTGTAACCAACACCTCTGTGAACCCTGCTCGAAGTACCGGCGTGGCTGTATTTGTCGGTGATTGGGCCGTTTCGCAATTGTGGCTATTCTGGGTTGCACCGATTATTGGTGCCGTGATTGGCGCGATGATATACAAAGCGGTAAGAGGTTCAGATTAAGCGCTGAAAAACGTCTAAAGCAATAAAAGAAAAAGGTTCATCGCG
>NZ_JBFRUJ010000038.1:30972-45253 GCF_041474575.1 Vibrio sp. 10N.222.51.C5 | reverse complement strand
GGTGTTGTAGCTAAAATCTTCGCTTAATAGCATTTAGATTTTTGCACTCTCTTCATTAGAAGAGCACGCATCTGAAAAGGGGAGCTTCGGCTTCCCTTTTGTTTTCTCAAAAGAAATATTACCTTCCATCTGTCTTCTTCCCTCTCGATACAAAACCAACTTCCAATAAATTGCGATTATTTTTCCAACACTACTTGCATACTAAAGTGTGATCTGTATAATGCATCGCACTGGCTAACGCTGGTTGTGAACCAATGAGCACTGAGGAGTAGGTCTTACCTAGTAATGTATACTCAGCTTATGTTCGCGGTTAATAAAAATAGTAAACTTCTTGTTTACTTCAAAAGTTAACTGACAATGCGTCCTAATTTTGGGTGCTACGGTTTCACATAAATCAATCGGCATTCTCTCGTTTTATCGGGTTTGAGTGGCGATATTGTTTGTGTAATTTTTAATAATTGGAGCTCTGTCTCATGCAGAACCAACGTATTCGTATCCGCCTTAAAGCGTTTGATTACAAGCTAATCGATGCTTCAACTGCGGAAATCGTTGAAACAGCAAAACGTACTGGCGCACAGGTTCGTGGTCCTATTCCACTTCCTACTCGTAAAGAGCGTTTCACTGTTCTTACCTCTCCACACGTCAACAAAGATGCACGTGATCAGTACGAAATCCGTACTCACAAGCGTTTGATCGACATCGTTGAGCCAACAGATAAAACTGTTGATGCTCTAATGCGTCTTGATCTTGCAGCTGGCGTTGATGTTCAAATCAGCCTAGGTTAAGGGAGATAAGAATAATGATTGGTCTAGTCGGACGTAAAGTGGGTATGACCCGCGTATTTACTGAAGAAGGCGTTTCTATCCCAGTAACTGTTGTTGAGGTTGAAGCGAACCGTATTTCTCAAGTTAAAACTCTTGAGACAGACGGCTACGCAGCAATCCAAGTAACTACTGGTGCTAAGAAAGCTAACCGTGTAACTAAACCTGAAGCTGGTCACTTCGCGAAAGCGGGTGTAGAAGCAGGTCGCGGTCTTTGGGAATTCCGTTTAGAAAACGGCGAAGAGTTTGAAGTTGGCGCTGAGCTAAACGTAGAACTTTTCAACGAAATTAAAAAAGTAGACGTTACTGGTACATCTAAAGGTAAAGGCTTCCAAGGCGCTATCAAGCGTTGGAACTTCTCTACTCAAGATATGACTCACGGTAACTCTTTGTCTCACCGCGCACCGGGTTCAATTGGCCAATGTCAAACTCCAGGCCGCGTGTTTAAAGGCAAGAAAATGGCAGGTCACATGGGTGCTGAGCGTGTAACGACTCAAAACCTAGAGATCGTACGTGTTGACGCTGAGCGCAATCTACTCCTTATTAAAGGTGCAGTACCGGGCTCAACAGGCGGAAACGTGATCGTAAAACCTGCTGTTAAAGCATAACGTCTAGGAGTAAGTAATGGAATTGATGGTTAAAGGTGCTGATGCACTAACTGTTTCCGAGACTACTTTCGGACGTGACTTCAACGAAGCTCTTGTACACCAAGTAGTTGTTGCATATGCAGCAGGTGCTCGTCAAGGTACTCGTGCTCAAAAGACTCGTTCTGAAGTATCTGGCGGTGGCGCTAAGCCATGGCGTCAAAAAGGTACTGGCCGCGCACGTGCTGGTACAATTCGTAGCCCAATCTGGCGTACAGGTGGTGTTACTTTTGCTGCGAAACCACAAGATCACAGCCAAAAAGTAAACAAAAAAATGTACCGCGGTGCTATGAAGAGCATTCTTTCTGAGCTAGTTCGTCAAGAGCGTTTAATCGTTGTTGATAACTTCTCTGTAGAAGCACCAAAAACAAAAGAACTTGTAGCTAAGCTTAAAGAGCTTGAGCTAAGCGACGTTCTGATTGTGACTGGCGAAGTAGATGAAAATCTATTCTTAGCTGCTCGTAACCTATACAAAGTAGATGCACGTGATGTTGCTGGTGTTGATCCAGTATCACTAATCGCTTTCGACAAGGTTCTAATGACTGCTGACGCAGTTAAGCAAGTTGAGGAGATGCTAGCATGATCACTGAAGAGCGTATCTTAAAAGTTCTACGTGCTCCGCACATCTCTGAAAAAGCAACTATGGCAGCTGAGAAAGCGAACACTATCGTTTTCAAAGTAGCTAAAGATGCAACTAAGAAAGAGATCAAAGCAGCTGTAGAAAAGCTATTTGAAGTTGAAGTTAAGTCTGTAAATACTCTTGTATTAAAGGGTAAGACCAAACGTCAAGGTATGCGTGAAGGCCGTCGTTCAGACGTTAAGAAAGCCTACGTTACTTTGAAAGAAGGTCAAGATCTTGACTTCGTTGGCGGCGCGGAATAACAGGAGTAGTAAAAATGGCTATTGTTAAATGTAAGCCGACTTCCCCTGGTCGTCGTCACGTCGTTAAAGTTGTTAACGCTGACCTACACAAGGGTAAGCCATACGCACCACTTCTAGAGAAAAACTCTAAGAACGGTGGTCGTAACAACAACGGTCGTATTACAGTACGTCACATCGGTGGTGGTCATAAGCACCATTACCGTGTAATTGACTTCAAACGTACTAAAGATGGCATCCCAGCGAAAGTTGAGCGTCTAGAATACGATCCAAACCGTAGTGCTAACATCGCTCTAGTTCTGTACGCAGACGGTGAGCGTCGTTACATCATTGCACCTAAAGGTGTTAACGCAGGCGACCAGATTCAATCTGGCGTAGATGCTGCAATCAAAGCAGGTAACACTCTGCCGATGCGCAACATCCCAGTAGGTTCTACTGTACACTGTGTTGAACTTAAGCCTGGTAAAGGTGCTCAACTAGCTCGTTCGGCTGGTGCTTATGCTCAAATCATCGCTCGCGATGGTGCATACGTAACTATCCGTCTACGTTCTGGTGAGATGCGCAAAGTTCTTTCTGAAGGTCGTGCAACGATCGGTGAAGTTGGTAACTCTGAGCATATGCTACGTGAACTTGGTAAAGCTGGTGCTTCACGCTGGCGCGGCGTACGTCCAACCGTACGTGGTGTAGTAATGAACCCGGTGGATCACCCACATGGTGGTGGTGAAGGCCGCACATCTGGTGGTCGTCACCCAGTTTCTCCTTGGGGCGTTCCTACTAAGGGCTTCAAGACTCGTAAGAACAAGCGCACTGACAAGTACATCGTACGTCGTCGCACTAAATAATTTATAAAGAGGAATCGCCATGCCACGTTCTCTCAAGAAAGGTCCTTTTATTGACCTACACTTGCTGAAGAAGGTAGAGAAAGCGGTGGAAAGCGGAGACAAAAAGCCTATTAAGACTTGGTCCCGTCGCTCAATGATCATCCCAACAATGATTGGTTTGACCATCGCTGTCCATAATGGTCGTCAGCACGTTCCAGTTTTCGTTACCGAAGAAATGATCGGTCACAAACTGGGCGAATTTGCACCAACTCGTACTTATCGCGGTCATGCTGCAGATAAGAAAGCTAAGAAGAAATAAGGAGTAGATGATGGAAGCTTTAGCTAAACATAACTTTGCTCGTATTTCTCCACAGAAAGCTCGCTTAGTTGCAGACCAAATTCGCGGTAAGTCGGTAGACCAAGCTCTAGAAATTCTAACTTTCAGCAACAAAAAAGCTGCTGTATTAGTTAAGAAGGTTCTTGAGTCAGCTATCGCTAACGCGGAACATAACGAAGGTGCAGATATCGACGATCTAAATGTCGCTAAAATCTTCGTAGATGAGGGCCCTATCATGAAGCGTATTATGCCTCGTGCTAAAGGTCGTGCGGATCGTATCTTGAAGCGTTCAAGCCACATCACTATTGTTGTAGCAGATCGCTAAAGACTAGGAGAGTAAGCAATGGGTCAGAAAGTACATCCTAATGGTATTCGTCTTGGCATCGTTAAGCCTTGGAATGCTACATGGTTTGCTAATACCAACGAATTCGCTGACAACCTAGACGGCGACTTCAAGGTACGTCAGTTCCTTACAAAGGAACTACAAAAAGCATCATTATCTCGTATCGTTATCGAGCGTCCAGCTAAGAGCATCCGTGTGACTATTCACACTGCTCGTCCTGGCGTTGTTATCGGTAAGAAAGGTGAAGACGTAGAGAAGCTACGCGCAGCTGTAGCTAAAATCGCAGGTGTACCAGCGCAAATTAACATCGCTGAAGTACGTAAGCCTGAGCTAGATGGTCAGCTTGTAGCTGATAGCATCGCGTCTCAACTAGAGCGTCGTGTTATGTTCCGTCGTGCAATGAAGCGTGCGGTACAAAATGCTATGCGTCTAGGCGCTAAAGGCATCAAAGTACAAGTAGGCGGCCGTCTTGGCGGTGCTGAAATCGCACGTTCTGAGTGGTACCGTGAAGGCCGTGTGCCTCTACACACTCTACGTGCAGACATTGATTACGCAACTTCTTCGGCTCACACTCAATACGGTGTGATCGGCATTAAAGTTTGGATCTTCAAAGGTGAGATTCTAGGCGGTATGCCAGCTGCTAACGCAGTAGAGCCAAAAGGCGATAAGCCTAAGAAGCAGCGTAAAGGCCGTAAGTAAGGAGTCGAACGATGCTACAACCAAAACGTACTAAGTTCCGCAAGGTTATGACTGGTCGTAACCGTGGTCTAGCTAAAGGTACTGAAGTAAGCTTCGGCGAATTCGGTCTTAAAGCTGTTGGCCGTGGTCGTCTGACTGCACGTCAAATCGAAGCGGCACGTCGTGCTATGACACGTCACATTAAGCGTCAAGGTCAAATCTGGATTCGTGTATTCCCAGACAAGCCAATTACTGAAAAGCCTCTTGAAGTTCGTCAAGGTAAAGGTAAAGGTTCAGTTGCGTACTGGGTTGCTCAAATCCAACCAGGCAAAGTTATGTACGAGATGAATGGCGTACCTGAAGAGTTGGCACGTGAAGCGTTCCGCCTAGCGGCACGTAAACTGCCTGTTAAAACTACTTTTGTAACTAAGCAGGTGATGTGATGAAAGCACAAGATCTACGCGAAAAGAACGTTGAAGAGCTTAACGCTGAGCTATTGAATTTGCTACGTGAACAGTTCAACTTGCGCATGCAAGCTGCAACTGGTCAACTTCAGCAAACTCATACTCTAAAAGCTGTACGCCGTGACATCGCACGTGTGAAAACTGTTTTGACTGAAAAGGCAGGCGCATAATGAGCGAAACTAACCGCATCCAGCAAGGCCGTGTAGTAAGCGACAAGATGGACAAGTCTATCGTTGTTGCTATTGAACGCACTGTAAAACACCCAATTTACGGTAAGTTCATCAAACGCACGACTAAAGTACACGCACACGACGAAGACAACACTTGTGGCCTAGGCGACAAAGTTGAAATCGCTGAGTGTCGTCCTCTGTCTAAGACTAAGTCTTGGACATTGGTTAAAGTTCTAGAAAAAGCGAAGATTTAATCTTTGTAATTCTATAACTTATAAGCGGCTCCAAATTATTTTTTGGAGCCGCTTGTTTTTTGTCTACCCAATTTAAAAAAAGGGTGGTACAATTCGCGTCCCTTTTAAAGAGGCAGCCCGACCCGAGAGGGTCTAGTTTTAATATTTAGCGGAGCACTAACAATGATCCAGATGCAAAGTACACTTGACGCAGCAGATAACTCTGGCGCGCGCAAGGTAATGTGTATTAAGGTTCTGGGTGGCTCTCACCGCCGTTATGCACATATCGGTGACGTCATCAAGGTTACAGTGAAGGAAGCGATTCCTCGCGGTAAAGTAAAGAAAGGTGATGTTCTGAAGGCGGTAGTAGTGCGCACCCGTAAAGGCGTTCGTCGCCCAGACGGTTCTGTCATTCGCTTCGACAGTAATGCTTGTGTATTGTTAAATGACACTACTGAGCAACCAGTCGGCACACGTATCTTTGGTCCTGTGACTCGTGAACTTCGTAACGCGAAATTCATGAAGATTGTATCACTAGCACCTGAAGTTCTGTAAGGAGCGGCAATATGGCAGCTAAAATCCGTCGTAATGACGAAGTAATCATTCTTGCTGGTAAAGATAAAGGCAAGAAAGGTAAAGTAACTAAGGTTCTGACAACTGGTAAAGTTATCGTTGAAGGCATCAACCTTGTTAAGAAACACCAAAAGCCGGTTCCGGCTCTAGGTCAACAAGGTGGCATCGTTGAACAAGAAGCAGCTATTGATGCTTCTAACGTTGCTGTTTTTAACGCGGCTACTGGTAAAGCAGACCGTATCGGTTTCCGTATCGAAGATGGCAAGAAAGTTCGTTTCTTCAAATCTAACGGCGAAACTGTTTCTAACTAATTAGAAGTAATTTGGAGTTCTACTATGGCGAAACTGCATGATTACTACAAGTCGTCTGTAGTCGCTGAGCTTACCAAAGAGTTCAGCTACACAAGCGTCATGCAAGTCCCTAGGATTGAGAAAATCACCCTAAATATGGGCGTTGGTGAAGCAATCAACGATAAGAAACTGCTAGAAAACGCAGCAGCTGATATGGCAACGATCTCTGGTCAAAAGCCACTTATCACTAAAGCGCGTAAATCTGTAGCTGGTTTCAAAATTCGTGAAGGCTACCCAATTGGTTGTAAAGTAACCTTGCGTGGTGAGCGCATGTGGGAATTTTTAGAGCGTTTAATCTCTATCGCACTTCCACGTGTACGTGATTTCCGTGGTGTTAGCGCTAAGTCTTTTGACGGTCGCGGTAACTACAGCATGGGCGTTCGCGAGCAAATCATCTTTCCGGAAATCGACTACGATAAAGTCGATCGTGTCCGCGGTCTTGATATCACTATCACGACTTCTGCGGGTTCCGATGAGGAAGGCCGAGCTCTGCTGGCTGCCTTTAACTTCCCATTCCGTAAGTAAGGGTAGGGTTACTGTTATGGCTAAACAATCAATGAAAGCACGTGAAGCTAAACGTGCAAAACTAGTAGCTAAGTTCGCTGAAAAGCGTTCTGCGCTAAAAGTTATCATTAGCGATGTAAACGCATCTGAAGAAGATCGTTGGAATGCGGTTCTTAAACTGCAATCTCTTCCACGTGATTCAAGTGCATCACGTCAGCGCAACCGTTGCAACCAAACTGGTCGTCCACACGGTTACCTACGTAAATTCGGTCTAAGCCGCATTAAGGTTCGTGAAGCTTGCATGAAAGGCGAGATTCCGGGTCTTCGTAAGGCTAGCTGGTAATTGCCACTTAATCATTTGGAGTAAATCTTATGAGCATGCAAGATCCGATTTCGGATATGCTGACCCGAGTTCGTAACGGTCAGGCAGCAAACAAAGTTGCTGTAAAAATGCCTTCTTCAAAGCTTAAAGTTGCAATTGCTGCATTACTTAAAGCTGAAGGTTACATCGTAGACTTCGCTGTTAACAGCGAAGCAAAACCTGAGCTAGAAGTTACTCTTAAGTACTTCCAAGCTAAACCTGTAATCGAGCAAATCAAGCGTGTATCACGTCCTGGTCTAAGAGTTTATAAAAATAAAGACTCTTTACCTACAGTGATGGGTGGTCTTGGTATTGCAGTTGTTTCTACTTCCAAGGGTCTGATGTCTGACCGTGCTGCTCGTAAAGCAGGTCTTGGCGGTGAAATCATCTGTTACGTAGCTTAAGGAGTAGATTATGTCTCGTGTTGCTAAAGCACCTGTCGCTATTCCAGCTGGCGTAGAGGTGAAACTAAACGGCCAAGAAGTTACTGTAAAAGGTAGCAAAGGTGAGCTTACTCGCGTTCTTAACAGCGCCGTAGTTATTGCACAGGAAGAAACCAACCTAACTTTCGGTCCGAAAGAAGGTGTTACTAACGCATGGGCACAAGCTGGTACAGCTCGCGCTCTAGTTAATAACATGGTTGTGGGTGTTACTGAGGGCTTCACTAAGAAGCTAACTCTTAAGGGTGTTGGTTACCGTGCTGCTATGAAAGGCAACTCTGTAGCTCTAACTCTTGGTTTTTCTCACCCAGTAGAGCACGCTCTACCTGAAGGTATTAAAGCTGAGTGCCCTAGCCAAACTGAGATCATCATTACTGGTTGCGATAAGCAAGTAGTAGGTCAAGTTGCGGCTGACATTCGTTCTTACCGTGCTCCTGAGCCTTACAAAGGCAAAGGTGTTCGTTACGCAGATGAAAATGTGCGTACTAAAGAAGCTAAGAAGAAGTAAGGTATCACTATGGATAAGAAAGCATCTCGCATCCGTCGTGCTACACGTGCACGTCGTAAGATTGCAGAACTTGGTGCAACTCGCCTGGTAGTACACCGTACTCCTCGCCATGTTTACGCACAAGTTATCGCGGCAAACGGCTCTGAGGTTATCGCAGCTGCTTCTACTGTAGAAAAAGCGATCCGTGAGCAAGTTAAGAACACTGGTAACGTTGATGCAGCTAAAGCAGTTGGTAAAGCTGTTGCTGAGCGCGCTCTTGAAAAAGGCGTAGCTTCAGTTGCATTTGATCGTTCTGGTTTCCAATACCACGGTCGAGTAGCGGCGCTAGCAGAATCTGCTCGCGAAGCTGGTCTGAAATTCTAAGGTAGGGTTGGAAGATGGCTAAAGAACAACAACAAGCTAATGATTTGCAAGAAAAGCTGATCGCAGTTAACCGTGTATCTAAGACGGTTAAAGGTGGTCGAATCATGAGCTTTACTGCACTAACAGTAGTTGGTGACGGTAACGGTCGCGTAGGTTTCGGTTACGGCAAAGCTCGTGAAGTACCTGCTGCGATTCAAAAAGCAATGGAAAAAGCGCGCCGTAACATGGTTACAGTATCGCTTAACGAAGGCACTCTTCACCACCCGGTGAAAGGTCGTCATTCGGGCTCTAAAGTTTACATGCAGCCAGCTGCAGAAGGTACAGGTGTTATTGCCGGCGGTGCAATGCGTGCTGTACTTGAAGTTGCGGGCGTACATAACGTACTTTCTAAAGCATACGGTTCAACGAACCCGATCAACATCGTTCGTGCAACGATTGGTGCTCTAGTAGACGTTAAGTCACCAGAAATGGTTGCTGCTAAACGTGGTCTAACTGTTGAATCTATTTCGGAGTAAGCACACGATGGCAACTATTAAAGTAACTCAAACTAAAAGCTCAATTGGTCGCCTACCTAAGCACAAAGCGTGTCTTAAAGGTCTAGGTCTTCGTCGCATCAACCATACAGTAGAACTTGAAGATACACCGTGCGTACGCGGTATGATCAACAAGGTTTACTACATGGTTAAGATTGAGGAGTAATCAGAATGCGTTTGAATACTCTATCACCGGCTGCTGGCTCTAAACCTTCTAAGAAGCGTGTAGGTCGTGGTATCGGTTCTGGCCTTGGTAAAACAGGTGGCCGCGGTCACAAAGGTCAAAAGTCACGTTCTGGCGGCTCTGTTCGTCCAGGTTTTGAAGGCGGTCAAATGCCTCTAAAACAACGTCTACCTAAATTCGGTTTCACTTCTCGTAAGAGCCTAGTGTCTGCTGAAGTTCGTCTAGCTGAGCTAGCGAAAGTAACAGGTGACGTAGTTGATCTTAACAGCCTTAAAGCTGCTAACGTTATCACTAAGAACATCGAGTTTGTTAAGATCGTTCTTTCTGGTGACCTAAGTAAAGCTGTGACTGTTAAAGGTCTACGCGTGACTAAAGGCGCTAAAGCTGCAATCGAAGCTGCAGGCGGTAAAATCGAGGAATAATCTCGAGGAACGAGGTACAGATGGCTAAGAAACCAGGACAAGATTTTCGTAGTGCTCAGAGCGGCTTAAGTGAACTAAAGTCGCGCTTATTATTCGTAATTGGTGCACTTTTAGTATTCCGAGCCGGCTCTTTTGTGCCGATCCCTGGTATTGACGCAGCTGTACTTGCCGATTTGTTCGATCAGCAAAAAGGTACCATCGTAGAAATGTTTAACATGTTCTCCGGTGGTGCTCTTGAGCGTGCATCTATATTAGCATTGGGTATCATGCCGTACATTTCGGCATCGATCGTAGTCCAATTGCTAACTGTAGTTCATCCAGCGTTAGCGGAACTCAAGAAAGAGGGTGAAGCAGGCCGTCGTAAGATAAGCCAATATACACGCTACGGCACGCTTGTACTTGCAACATTCCAAGCTATTGGTATCGCAACAGGCTTACCAAACATGGTCGACAATCTGGTTGTTATCAACCAAACCATGTTTACGCTTATTGCTACCGTGAGTTTAGTAACTGGTACCATGTTCTTAATGTGGTTAGGTGAACAAATCACTGAGCGAGGAATCGGTAATGGTATTTCCATTCTGATTTTTGCAGGTATTGTTGCTGGATTGCCTTCTGCAATCGGTCAAACAATCGAGCAAGCGCGTCAAGGTGAATTGCATGTGCTTCTTCTGCTGTTGATTGCTGTATTGTCTTTTGCTGTTATTTACTTCGTAGTTTTCATGGAACGTGGTCAACGTCGTATCGTCGTTAACTATGCGAAACGTCAACAAGGTCGTAAAGTTTTTGCAGCACAAAGCTCTCACTTGCCTCTTAAGATTAATATGGCAGGTGTTATTCCAGCGATTTTCGCATCAAGTATTATTTTGTTCCCAGGAACATTAGCGCAGTGGTTTGGTCAAAATGGTGAAAGCAGCGCGTTCGGTTGGTTAACTGACGTGTCATTAGCTCTTAGCCCAGGTCAACCTTTGTATGTAATGCTTTATGCAGCAGCTATAATCTTCTTCTGTTTCTTCTATACAGCGTTGGTGTTTAACCCACGTGAAACAGCTGATAACTTGAAGAAGTCTGGTGCATTCGTACCCGGTATCCGCCCAGGTGAGCAGACAGCGAAATATATCGATAAAGTGATGACTAGACTAACCCTTGCGGGCGCTCTATACATTACTTTTATATGTCTGATTCCTGAGTTCATGATGGTCGCGTGGAACGTTCGTTTCTACTTTGGCGGCACATCACTACTAATCGTAGTGGTAGTTATCATGGATTTCATGGCACAGGTACAGACTCATCTGATGTCACAACAGTATGATTCTGTGTTAAAGAAAGCGAATCTGAAGGGTTACGGCCGTTAATTCGGTGGTAACAATTTCGATTCCATTTACGGAGTTTAGCAATGAAAGTTCGTGCTTCCGTTAAAAAAATCTGCCGTAACTGTAAAGTTATCAAGCGTAACGGTGTCGTTCGCGTGATTTGCAGTGAGCCAAAGCATAAGCAACGCCAAGGCTAATTAGCAGAAATTTTTACTTGAAATACAAGGTAGAGTCGAGTATATTCCTCGGCCTACCTTTTGCGTGCAAAAGAAGTAGTATGCCGCAGCGTATCCATAACGGGCTTTGCTGCGGATAATTCTTTTATGAACCCCTTAGGAGTGAATAATGGCCCGTATAGCCGGCATTAACATTCCTGATCATAAGCATTCTGTAATTGCACTTACTGCAATCTACGGTATCGGTAAAACTCGCTCTCAAGCTATTCTAGCTGAAGTGGGTATTGCTGAAGATGCTAAGATCAGTGAACTAACTGAAGAGCAGATCGATCAACTGCGTGATGGTGTAGCTAAGTACACTGTAGAAGGTGATCTACGTCGTGAAGTATCGATGAACATCAAGCGTCTTATGGACCTTGGCTGTTACCGCGGTCTTCGTCATCGTCGCAGTCTACCACTACGTGGACAGCGTACTAAAACCAACGCTCGCACCCGTAAGGGTCCGCGCAAGCCGATCAAGAAATAGTCGGATAAGGTAGAGTACAATGGCAAAACAACCAACTCGCGCGCGTAAGCGCGTACGCAAGCAAGTAGCTGATGGCGTAGCGCACATTCATGCTTCTTTCAACAACACAATCGTAACTATCACTGACCGTCAAGGCAACGCTCTTGCATGGGCTACAGCAGGTGGTTCAGGTTTCCGTGGTTCTCGTAAATCTACTCCGTTCGCAGCACAAGTTGCAGCTGAGCGTTGTGGTGAAATGGCTAAAGAATATGGCCTAAAGAACTTGGAAGTTATGGTTAAGGGTCCAGGTCCAGGTCGCGAATCTACTGTTCGTGCACTGAACGCTGCTGGTTTCCGTATCACTAACATTGTTGATGCGACACCAATCCCTCATAACGGTTGTCGTCCACCTAAGAAACGTCGCGTTTAAGTTTCGTTTCTAGGAATATTGGAGAAAGATCATGGCAAGATATTTGGGTCCTAAGCTTAAGCTTAGCCGTCGCGAAGGTACTGACTTATTCCTTAAGTCTGGTGTCCGTGCGATCGATACCAAGTGTAAAATTGATAACGCACCAGGTGTACACGGCGCTCGTCGCGGTCGTCTATCTGAGTATGGCGTTCAGCTTCGTGAGAAGCAAAAAGTTCGTCGTATCTACGGCGTTCTAGAAAAACAATTCCGCAACTACTACAAAGAAGCTGCACGTCTTAAAGGCAACACAGGTGCAAACCTGCTTCAGCTTCTTGAAGGTCGTCTTGATAACGTAGTTTACCGTATGGGCTTTGGCGCTACTCGTGCTGAATCTCGTCAACTAGTTAGCCACAAGTCTATTCTAGTTAACGGTAAAGTTGTAAACGTTCCTTCTTTCAAAGTAGCGGCAAACGACGTTGTTTCTATCCGCGAGAAAGCTAAACAGCAATCTCGTATTAAAGCGGCTCTAGAAGTTGCTGAACAACGTGAAAAGCCAACTTGGATTGAAGTAGATGCTGGCAAAATGGAAGGTACATTCAAGCGTATGCCTGAGCGTTCTGACCTATCAGCTGACATCAATGAACACTTGATCGTCGAACTTTACTCTAAGTAAGGTTAAAAAAAGAGAGGACACAATGCAGGGTTCTGTAACAGAATTTCTTAAGCCGCGTCTTGTTGACATTGAACAGATCAATACGACACACGCGAAAGTAACTCTTGAGCCATTAGAGCGCGGTTTCGGCCACACTCTAGGTAATGCTCTTCGCCGCATTCTTCTATCTTCTATGCCGGGTTGTGCCGTAACAGAAGTTGAAATTGAAGGTGTGCTACACGAATACAGCACTAAAGAAGGCGTTCAGGAAGATATCCTGGAAATCCTTCTAAACCTTAAAGGTTTGGCTGTACGCGTTGCTGAAGGCAAAGATGAAGTGTTTATTACACTGAACAAATCAGGCTCAGGCCCTGTTGTTGCAGGTGACATCACCCACGATGGTGATGTAGAGATCGCTAACCCTGAGCACGTAATTTGTCACCTAACGGATGACAACGCTGAGATCGCTATGCGTATCAAAGTAGAACGTGGTCGTGGTTACGTTCCAGCTTCAGCTCGTATCCATACTGAAGAAGATGAGCGTCCTATCGGTCGTCTACTAGTTGACGCTACTTACAGCCCGGTTGATAAAATCGCTTACGCTGTAGAAGCGGCACGTGTAGAACAACGTACTGATTTAGACAAGCTTGTTATCGATATGGAAACGAACGGTACTCTAGAACCTGAGGAAGCAATCCGTCGTGCAGCTACTATTTTAGCTGAACAACTGGATGCGTTCGTAGATCTTCGTGATGTACGTGTACCTGAGGAGAAGGAAGAGAAGCCAGAATTCGATCCTATCCTACTACGTCCTGTAGACGATCTTGAACTAACAGTTCGCTCTGCTAACTGTTTGAAAGCAGAAGCGATTCACTACATCGGTGATCTTGTACAGCGCACTGAGGTTGAGCTACTTAAAACGCCAAACCTTGGTAAGAAATCTCTTACAGAGATTAAAGATGTGCTTGCTTCACGTGGTCTTTCTCTAGGCATGCGTCTAGAAAACTGGCCACCAGCGTCAATCGCTGAAGATTAATCGAAAAGTTAGAAGGATTAGGTCATGCGCCATCGTAAAAGTGGTCGTCAACTCAACCGCAACAGCAGTCATCGCAAAGCGATGTTCAGCAACATGGCTAGCTCTCTTGTTCGTCACGAAGTTATTAAAACTACCGTGCCTAAAGCAAAAGAACTACGTCGCGTAATTGAGCCATTGATTACCCTAGCTAAGACAGACAGTGTTGCTAACCGTCGTCTTGCATTTGCTCGCACTCGTGATAACGAAGTTGTGGCAAAACTATTTAATGAACTAGGCCCGCGTTTCGCGGCTCGCCAAGGTGGTTACACTCGCATTCTTAAATGTGGTTTCCGTACTGGTGATAAAGCTCCAATGGCTTACATTGAGCTTGTAGACCGCCCAGCTGCTGAAGAAGCTGCTGAGTAATCTATACTAGATTCTTAATACAAAAGCCGAGCATTAGCTCGGCTTTTTTGTGTCTGTAGAACAAGGAATAGACAATAGAAATTGCACCATGATGTTTGGCATTTTTTGCTTGTCTTGTCTGCGCCATTTTTCAAAAATATCTCGTATCTCGTATCTC